>JAYTXK010000364.1:0-9450 GCA_043743005.1 Ignavibacteriota bacterium | reverse complement strand
CGTTTGTATTTGCAGATTGTATATCATATCGAGTTTGAGTAGCTCTATCTAATGCTGAATTAAAACTTCCAATATTTTTCTTAAAATCTTTTATTTCATTTTCTGTCAAATCTTCAGTAATACTATTTAAATTAAAATCATAGTCCAAATCTGGTTTTATTCCCATTAATGAAAGTAAACTAGCTTTTGCATTATTAAAATCATTTTCAGAGCGAACCAAGTCAAATTCTCTATTCCCAAGTTCTGCTTCTTGAGCATATATATTATTAATTGGGATTGCCCCTGCATCAAACTGAGCTTTAAGTCTGCTCAAATCTGCTTGTCCTTGAATTAAATTTTCTTTTCTAATTTTAACTAATTGAGCATTCTTTGTAATATTTACATATTGCTTGAATATTTCTAACTTAGTTTTTTCAATAGTATTTTGAAGGTTTTTATCTGAATATTCTTGATTTTTATGTGATCTTTCATAGTTATTTTCTCTATTTAATCCATCAAAAATAGTATAATTAGTGTATGCATTTAGAGAATATGAATTAGGAACAGCTTTGGTGCCTGGAGATGTGATTACTTGACCACCAATATTATATGATATCGGACCACCATTTTGTGCGTTTAGATGTCTATTATAGCTCAAACTCATATTTGCACTTGGCAAATAAGCTCCACCTGCTACTTTAGCATCTGCATCAGCTAGCCTTTTTTGAGAAGAACTTAATTTAATATCAAAGTTCTTTTCTAATGCTATATTTATACAATCTTCCAAGCTCAATACTTTCTTTTCGATAGCATCTTGAGAAATCAAACTATTAAAAACTAATATAGTAAGAAAAATTAGAATTTTTATTTTCATTTAAGTACCACAATTATCATTTTTGAGTAAATATGCAATTTTAATACGATTTTAATAACAAATAAGTTTCATTTTGAAAAATATTTCAAAATTTAAAATTTATTTTTCGTTTATATCAAAATAAAGTTTACTAAAATAATAAATAAAAGAGTCAAATTAATGAAATTAAATCCTGAAGTGAAAAGTGTATGGAGTGTGGGAATATTTATAACTGTCTTTTTTTGGACAATAATAATTGGATTGATTGATTATATCTTAGTTCGCAAAGTTTTAGAGATTACAATTGTGAGCTTTGGAATTATTGAAATAATATTATTTATTTTAGGAATAATTTTTACTTTTGCATACCCACACTTTGCATATAATTATTGGAATTTTGAAATAAGAGATGATGATGTATATATAGAACATGGGGTGTTCACAAGGATTAAAACTTTAGCTCCATATAGCAGAATCCAACATATAGATGTGAGACAAAGAATATTTGAAAGATATATGGGTTTATCTACTCTAATTTTATATACTGCCGGAAGTAGAGGAATTGATGTTTATATTCCCGGTTTACCACTTTATTTTGCAGAAGAACTAAGGGACAAACTTAAAAACTATATCAAGGAAGATATAGTATAATGGATAATATTTATTTAGTTGAAGATAAAAGATTAAGCCCTCTAACTATGATTTATAGAGCATTTGCTTCTCTTCCAAGCTATGCCTTACCACTATATTTAGCATATAATTCCAAAAGCTCAAGTGAGATTGTGTTAATTGCTATTTCACTTGCTTTTGCTTTAATTGCATTGCCTAGTATTATTTTGAAATACTACTATTTCACTTTTAGTATTAATAATAAAGAAATAATAATAAAATCTGGGGTTTTTGCCAGAAATCAAAGGAATATTCCTTTTGAAAAAGTTCAAAATGTTTTTTCTGAACAAAACTTCTTGGCAAGAATTTTGGGAATTACTAAGTTGTCAATTGAAACAGCAGGTGATTTGACTACAGAAGGATTGTTAGAATTTGTTAGTTTGAAAAATGCACAAATAATTCAAGATACAATCAAACACTTTCAAGCAGAAGTAAAAACTAATATTCAAAATGAAGAAAACAGTGAAAGTAATTTAGAACCTGAAAATGTTGAAAATGAAATAGAAGAAGAAATTTATTCTCTAAATGTTAAAAATTTAATTATTTATGGAATGTTAAATTTTAGACCAGCACTTTTAATTATAGCTTTTGGATTTCTTTCATATTTAACACAATTTTTTGCTAAAGAAGTAGATGAATATTCTGAAAATATAAAAAGTATATACAATACATATACTATACAACACAATTATATAGAGCTTTCTTTATTACTTGCTCTTGGATTGTTCATTGCATTTTTACTTTCTTGGATATTTGATATTTTACTAACAGTCAATTCATATTACAACTTCAGACTTACCAAAAATAAAAATAAACTATATGTAACAAGAGGTTTGATTAATAAAAGTCAAGGCACTATTCCAATCAAAAAACTTCAAATGATTGTTCTTACTTCAAACTATTTTAGAGCCAAATTAGATTATTATGGATTAAATTTGGAAACAGCTGGATTTGGTGGGAAAATGATGAAAAATCCAGAAGTTGCCGTTCCTTTTGCTAAGTTTGATGTAATTTACAAATTAGCATCTTCTATATATGCTTTTGATTTCCCAAGTGAATTCAAAAAAGTATCTAAGAAATCTATAAAAAGAACTATTATAAGATATATGTTATTGCTTATTCCAATTGGTTTTGCATCTTTTTATTTCATCAATACTTTTTTGTGGGTGCTTTTATTAATTCCTATTGTAGCTTATGCAGCTTTATTGCAATGGCAATTTAGAGGATATTTGGTTTATGATAATAAAGTTTTTATAAAACAAGGATTTTGGAATCAAAAAATTACTATAATTCCAGTTGATAAAATACAAACTATAACTTTATATTCAAGTTTTTTTCAACGATTAATTGGTCTATCTTCAATAAATATAGATACTGCTGCAACTACTTTTACAAATGATGCGTCCATTATTGACATTGAAAGTGAAGAGTCAAATCAAATTTTTATGGAATTATCAGAAAGTTTCCATAAATTGAGGTCTGATAAGTATTCAAAAATAAAAAAGAATTAAAAATGCTAAATCCAAACATACTTAAAATCATAGAAAAACACATTGGTAATAAATTATTTTTAGTTTATAGAGATGAAAAAACATTTAAATTAATTAATTGTAATCTAAGAAATATGAATGCAGACAAATTATTAGTTCAAGATACTGCTACTAATAATCCTGATTTTCAAGTTAATTTTATTGAAAATAATAGACCTAAAGTATTAGCTTTATATAATATGAATGGAGTTAATTTGATTAACCCAATTAATAATGAACATCTTGGTGCAAAGCTTAGAAAAAGAGAAAATCAAGGTACAATCATTAGTCAAATGAAACCTCAGCTTAAAAAAAATATTTCGATTGTATTCAAAAAACTGCAAAATTTTTATTTGGTTAATGGTCAATTGAGCAATATGGGAATGGTAGATTTGGTTGTAAAGCCAGCACCATTTTTTAATGTTGATCAAGTTATTTCTTACAATTCAGTAATGCACGTTTTTGATGAAAACGGCAATGATTTGATAGCAATTTAATTCTGGGATTTATATATGTCTTGGTTTTCACGTACAAATAACAATATTGATTCTAAAGTTTTGAAAGAAATGCCAAGTGGCTTGTGGACTAAATGTACTGCTTGCAATGAAGTAATTTACAAAACTCAATTAGAAGAAAATTTATTTACCTGCCCTTCTTGCAACTATCATTTTAGAGTTGGGAGTGCAGAATACATTGAAATTCTTTTTGATGAAGGTACTTTTGAAGAAACACATCAAAATGTAAAGTCGGTTGATTCACTTAATTTTGTTGATACAAAAGCATATACTGATAGACTTGTGGAAGTAAGAGCAAAAGTAAAAGTAAATGATGCACTAACAATTGGTCATGGCAAAATGAATGGTTCAAGAATTTCATTTGCTTGTATGAACTTCAATTTTATTGGTGGCTCTATGGGTTCGGTTGTTGGTGAAAAGTTTGTTCGAGCTGCTCAATACTCACTTGAACACAAGATTCCATTCTTAATGATTTCTGCCTCTGGTGGTGCCAGAATGCAAGAAGCTGCACTCTCACTAATGCAGATGGCAAAAACATCAATAGTAATAGCTGAACTTGATGAAGCAAAAATTCCATATATTTCTCTACTTACCGACCCTACTACAGGTGGAGTGAGTGCATCTTATGCAATGCTTGGCGACTTAAATATTGCCGAACCAAAAGCATTAATTGCCTTTGCTGGACCAAGAGTAATTGAGCAAACTATTAAGAAAAAACTTCCTCCTGGATTTCAAAAATCTGAGTTTTTATTAGAACACGGATTTCTTGATAAAATAGTACATAGAAAAGATTTGAAAGAATCTATTTCAGGCTATATTAAATGGTTTGGGTTTTAAATTCATTTAAAATTTGCTATTTTTACTGCAATTACTGCAAAGATTTTCATTAAGTGATTGAAATAAAACAAGTTACAATTGCAGTAATTTTTTTAGCTCCGTAGGAGCGATATATCTGTAATAAATAATGTGTTAACCACTACAATATAATGTATTAAAATTCCCCTCTCCTTAGGCTACGCCTAAATAGAGGGGTGGATTTCCGAAGGAAAGACGGGGTGTTAAAAACGCTCATTGAAATACAAATACCAAACACTTAGGCTCCACATTTTGCTCTGAGTGACGAAGAAATAGCGAAATTTACTGCAAAAACTGCAAAGAATATTGTTAAGTGATTGAAAAATAAGGAGTTGCTATTGCAGTAGTTTTTTTAGCTCCGTAGGAGCGATATATCTGTAATAAATAATGTGTTAACCACTACAATATAATGTATTAAAATTCCCCTCTCCTTAGGCTCTGCCTAAATAGAGGGGTGGCAGTCTAAAAGACTGACGGGGTGTTTCTTAATTGGTTCTTTGAAAAGCAAATACCAAACACTTAGGCTCCTCATTTGGGTCAATCGACCCTTCGGAGTGGCACTAAAAATACGCAAAAAAAAAGCGTAATTAAGTTTAAAAAAATTTCTTTCAAAGTGTTTGGGTTAAAATAATATAAAAATAGTGAACAGAAATCATTTCTGTTCACTAAATATTTCTTAATAATTCCCCAATGAGTAATTTTTACAGTCCTAAAAATAAACCCCAAAAGAGAATATACCTTCATTTCGTGTATCAAATGGATTTTGACTCAATGCTCCTTTTTCATAATTTAATTGTCTCGCTTCCAATCGAATATAACTATTTGAGTTTGGTTTGTATTCGCAACCAAATGTAATGCCTTTTGCATTGCTAATATATGTATTTGTATTTGAGGTGATATTTGCTTTTGTATTGTACATTTCAGCTCTAACACTTGCACTAAATTTATCAGACATTAAGTATCTTAAAGCTAAAAATCCACCCATAGCACTTGAAGTACCTTTGTCTTCTTTATTAAATATGCTTACATTTAAATCTTGATTAGTAATATCAATTGATGCTTTCATTAATAGTGATTTTGAAATGTTATAATTAAAAACTACATTATTTAAAAGTTTAGGAGAGTTATTATATTCAATACTTGTTGATGGTATTGTAAGTCCCAAATAAATTTCATTTCCATAAATACCAGCTAATGCAATATTCATATCATCATTAAATTTATAACTTACATAATATCCTAATGATTTGTTTTTGTTATTATCATCAAACAAATTATACCCATTTAAACAGTGCAATTGCAATTGCAACTTATCACTTGCATCATAAGTAAGTTTCAAACCTGATTGAAAGAAAGGCTCATTTTGAGTAGATAAAGCTAAAGAATTAAACCAATTATCTTTTGGTGTAATCACTTCGCAACCAATATGAGTTAGAAAATAACCTGCATCGAGCCAAATTCCACCACCTAAGTTTACTCCAACATTAGCTTCTTGAATCATATTTGCATTAGAATAGGCTGGCCAAGCAGACCTTTGTAAAGCACCATAATGAATACAAATTTTACTTCTATAATCTTTATTCAAATATGTAAAGGAAAGCATTGCATGATTGATATCAAATGCCTCTTTTTGAGTATTTAATGAATTTAGCAAAGGTCTATTTGTAACTGCATTTGGGTCATTATCTGTTGCATAATACATATCTACATACCCATTAATTGTTAACCCATCAGCTGCAAATAATTTATTTGGACTATTAAATAAATTGCATATTATTACAAAAAACAAAGTCCATAGAATAGTAGTATTATTTTTTCTCATATCAATCTCCGATTATTAAATAATTATTTATAAAGCAGCATTTACTTTGTTAAGTTCTTTAATGTCAATTACTTTCTCTACATCAATATTTACAAATATTTTATCATTGTGTTTGCTTATACTTTTTACAAATTTATTAAATATATTGAATTCACTAATTGAAGTTTCGTCTATATTTTCTTCAGAAATATATAGAACTTCTAAAATCTTATCAACAACAATTCCATAATCATTATCGTTATAATTAAGAATTATTATACAAGTTCTGTCATCAAATTCAATTTGTTCATATCCAAATCTTACTTTTAAGTCTATTATTGGAATTACTACGCCTCTTAGATTTACAATTCCTCTAATAAAGTTAGGTAAATCAGGAATATTAGTGATTTTTTGAATACCTATTATTTCAGTTACTTATTCTATTTCTATAGCATAATTTTCATTATTTAAGACAAAAGTCAAGAATTTATTGTCTTGAGTATCATCTATACCATCATAAAAATCATCATCTTCAAAAGAGTTTTCAGTTGTTGACATATTGATATATTTTAATTTTAAAATAAGAATTATTTCAATATATAAAATTACTCAATATTTTGTAAATACAAAATCATTTATTGTAATTTTTCATAATTAATTTGATTTTTATGTAATTTTCAAAATATATTTCATAAACAAGTTAATTTCATTCTTTATTCGTTACTTATTTATTATTTCCTACTTTCCTTTAAAATTTGTTAGATATGAGAATTTCTTTCCAATTAATTAATCAAATTAATTTACCAATAAATTATGACATTTGGAATGATGATAAAGAGAATATTAAAAAACCATTAATAATAATTTCTCATGGATACAAAGGATTTAGAGAATGGGGTTTTATTCCTTTTTTAGCTGAAAAATTATCAGAAACTAATTGCATTGCTGTAAATATTGATTTTTCTTTGAATGGCATAGTTGATAGCAACAAAATGTATTTTAACACAGATATTTTTGCAATTAATACTGTTTCACAAGAATTAATTGATTTGAATTTATTAATAGATACTTTGAAAGTACAATTGATTGACTTGTGGAATGGTGAGATATTTCTAATTGGACATTCGCTTGGTGGTGCTGTTTCATTGATAACAGCAAATGAACGAAATGATATTACAGGGCTTTGCTTAATGGGTACTATTTCTACATTAGATAGAAATACGAAAAGGCAAAAAGACCTTTGGAGAGCAAATGGCAGAGTAGAAATGAAAATCCCTATTACAAAACAAATTATTTGGCAAAATGTTGAATATCTTGAAGATAAAGAAAGAAATAGTGATAGATTTAATCTACTTAAATGTATAAACAACTTGCAAATTCCAATTTCAATTATTCATGGTGTGCAAGATGTAACAGTTCCACCAAGAGAAGCAAAATTATTATTTGAATCAACAAATTCAAAAAACAATAATAATGTAACTTTGGAGTTAATACCCAAATGCAATCACATTTTTAATATAAAGCATCCATTTGAAAATTCAAATGATCAAATTAATCAAGCTTTTAATTGCATAATATCTACAATATTAAAAAAATGAAATACCTTTCTTGTTTCTTGTTTACAATTTTTCTTTCAAGCTGTGAGCTAATAGTTATTAGCACACCTAAGAAAGAGACTCGTTTTTTAGATATTTCTCAGAGTAATGCGTTTGGTTCTATTTTGCTTTTTAAAACTGAATTAGATAGTAATAATATTCCTGCCGCAGCTGATATATTAGCTCAAGACCCAAAGAAAAAACTTTTAGCTATTGATAGAATTGACTTGTATAATGAAGTGGATAGAATAGGTAGAATAATTTCACATAAAAATATTACAAAATTTACAACTGACACACTCTCAAAAAGCTTATATAAAATCAATTTAGAGCTAAATTATAGAAAGCAAATTAGTTTTACTACTACTCAAATTGATAGTAGCTGGTTTATAATTGATTATTTTGGTATCACTGGTATTAATTAATTTTATAATCCCAAATGTCTGAAAATATATTCATTAATAAACAATTTGATAATAAAAATTATTCTGAACAATCTTTAGTTGGATTAGAATATGAAAATTGTGTTTTTGCTAACTGCGATTTTTCAAAGACAAATCTCAATGATAGCAAATTTTCAGATTGTACTTTCAAATCTTCAAATCTTAGTTTGGTTTCAGTTCACAATACTTCATTTAAAAATGTTAGATTTTATGATTGCAAATTGCTTGGGATATTGTTTGAAAATTGTAATGATTTTCTTTTTGAAGTAGAATTTGGTAACTCAATTTTAGATGTATCTTCTTTTTACAAATTAAGTATGAAAAATACTAAATTTACTAATTGTTCTCTGAAGGAGGTAGATTTTTCTCAATGTAATTTAAGTTCTTCAATTTTTGAAAATTGCGATTTAGAAAAAGCTGTTTATGATAGAACAATATTAGACAAAGCAGATTTTAGAACTGCCATTAATTTTTCGATAGACCCAACTAAAAACCAATTGAAAAGGACTAAATTTACAAATTTGAATATAGCTGGTCTTTTGGATTCTTTTGATTTAGATATAAGAAATTGAAAACAAATAACTTCAATATTTATAAATAGTTATTCCATTTTGAGCCAGCTCCATCATTTCATTTATCATTGCTTTTGCATTTGCCCTAAAAAAGGACATTCCATTTATATTTAAATCTTCACAAATTTCAGGATTGAGTTGAGCTTTAAAATATTTTGGCAAATCAAATCCCATTTTTTTCATATCGTGGGCATAAGTTGGTATTATAATTTCATTTCCATTATAATCAATACATTTTGTATTATAAATTTGAGGTAAATAGGGATTAATTGGAAAATCATCTCTCAAAATATCATCTACCACATGAACAGCTGATAAATATGTGGTTTTTACTCCCAAACCAATAATCTTTGCGTTTAATTCACTTAGTTTATAAAATGGACTAAACTTATCATAAGGATAAATTGATTTGAAATGTTCGTTTGTTAAATATTCAGCGTTTGGACCAATAGCAACTACAGACTTAGTTGGGTGAAGGCTCCGAATTGCACCATTTGACCTTCGAGCGAATTCACTTAATATTCCAGTATATGATGCTGTTCTTTTAATATTGAATATTTCATTAGATTTTAAAAAATCAGATGAAGTTTTTTTAGGAAATGTTGGAAATACTAAAGTCCCAATTACCCCTACAATATT
>JAYTXK010000363.1:0-6740 GCA_043743005.1 Ignavibacteriota bacterium | reverse complement strand
ATTGAAAATCTTCTTCAGAAAAATCTTTTAAATCATTTATCATAACATTTGGATTGCTCGAAATATCGAATTCATTCATATAATCGTTATTGTATTTTTCTGAAAATAAATTGTAATCACTATTTAAAAATTCAGCTATAAGTTTTTCTGCTTCAATATCATTATGTGATTGTGATTGATAAGCTACATTATCGATTTCAGTTTTGTCATTTAATTCTTCATTTGTCAAATCACTAAGCAAAGCTTTAGCTTCGCTTGGTTTTATTATTTGCTTATTTGTCGCAGAAATAGATTCAGATTTTGGCGAAAATGTAAATTCAAAATTAAAATAATTACCAATGAAATATGCAAAAATTAGAATTACAGCAGTAGGCATACCATATTTCCAAATGTAACCGAATGTACTTGTATTCTTTTTGCTTTGTTTTATATGCACTTTTACTGATAGGTTTTTAGATCTTTCAGAAATCATATTTTTGTAATCGTATTTATCTACTCGAGCAAAAACATTTGAAATTTCAACTAACTCATCTTCCAAATCAGGAAAATTCGAGATATTTTTTTCAAAAATAATTTTTTCGTTATCAGATAATTTATTAAAAGCATAATCTGGCAAAAGCTCTTGCATTGCCGAGTGAGATAGCTTTTTATTTATAAAACTATTTAAATCATTTTCCATACTTTCACTCATTTATATTGTTTTCATTTTTTAATTCTTTAGCAATTTTCTGAACAGCTTGAAAGTAATTTGCTTTTAATCCACCAATACTCGTGCCAATTAAATTGGAAATTTCTTCATAAGACAAATCATCATAATATCTTAAATAAAATGTTTCTCTTTGTTTTTCTGGAAGCAAGCTGAGAATTTTATTAAATTTGTTGTCAAACTCTTTTGCTTCTAAGCTTTGAGAAGGATTGTGATCTTTTGAAACTAATTGAAAAGTATCATCATCATCATTGCTAAATGTAAGGAAATTAATAACTTTTCTTTTCTTTAGAGTATTTGAGCAAAGATTTACAGTAATTCTATATAGCCAAGTTTTTAGATTGCTCTCACCTCTAAAGTTCTGCAAATTATTAAGAGCTTTAATAAAAACTTCTTGTGCAATATCATCAGCATCATCGTGGCTATTTAAGTACCTCAAAGCAGTAGCATATACAAACTTTTGATACTTTCTAACAAAAGCAGTAGCTGCTCTATCACTTTTAGAGTTTATAAATTCTTGAATTATCTCACTATCATTTTCATATAGCAAAGCAAGAGTTCCCATTTAATTACCATAGTTTGTTGCTTAATTTTTTAGACAACAATTCAGCACATTTAGTTTAATTTAAACTAATTAATTTACAAGTGTGAGAATTAAAATATTATATTACCAAGGCAAATTTATTTTAATTGGAATACCAGTTGGTGCATTATAAGATATTGTTGGTAATAACAGCTTATTTAAATAAATAGCTATTGCTTTACTTTGATCTTCTGGAACTGAAGCAAAAGTAACCTTTACTCCATGACTTTTAAATGCTTTAATTATTATCTCATCACGAATTTTATATATTTCAGTTGAAATTTTACCATACCCAACTTTTAAAATTTTCCGAGTGGCATCCTTGCCTGCCCATATTATGTACACACCTTTTAATTCAGATAAAGTAGGATGATTTATATCAATCTTATATAAGTCACACCAATCGGAACCTTTACATCTATACCAATCTGCTGCCATAAAATAATATTAATTATTAAATATAATTATAAACTGTTAATTCAAATTTACGAAATATTTTGCAATTTCAAATTAATATTACTTAAAATTGAAAATGTTGCTGTTTCAGCTCTTAATCTTCTATTTCCCAAACTAACTTTCTGAATATTGACATTGTGATTAATTTCTTGAATTTCATTTTCTGAAAAACCTCCCTCTGGACCTACTAATACAAGCATTGATGATTCATTATTAATTTCAAAATCACTATTACCTCTTTCATCAGCAAGCAATATAATGTCATATTTTGTTTTGAAAATATCTTTTAATTTAATTGGTTCGGATAAATTTGCAAAGACACTTCTTTTAGTTTGCTTTGTAGCCGAAATAATTTTAATTTTTAATCTTTCTAAATTTAATTTCTTTTTACTACTAAATTCAGAATAAATTGGAATAATAGTATTAACCCCAAATTCAATTGCTTTTTCAATTTGCATTTCAAACCTATCTTTATTTTCCAATATTGCAATTGCTAAAGTTATATTAAATTTATTTTCGCCTTGATTTTTTATTATTTCATCTACTTTAAATGAATAATGACCTTTTTTTGAATTTAAAATGCTTCCATTTGCAAACAAACCACTACCATTTGTTGCAGACATTTTTTCATTATTTTTGACTCTAAGCACCATTAAATGATGTGATTCGTCCTTATTTACAATTATTTCTAAAGAATTTTCATTTAGTTCAGGTAAAAATATACATTCCATTTATTTTTTTGTTATTTTTGTTGTAACTATTTCCAAACATAATTTATAAAAATGTCTAAACCAAAACAAACTTTATTTGACAAAATAAAAAATGAAGGTGAAACTAAGCAATCTTTAGCTATTAATAATTTTAGAGATTCCAACTTAGTTAGGTTTATTATAGTTGGTGTATCTGTAATAATATGTACTTTCTTCTTTATTTTTAGAATCGATGAACAATCATTAGATAGCTCAGAATTTAGATTTGAACCGGGATACACTTGGACAAACAAACCAATTTTTGCTGAGTTTTCTTTTCCAATATATAAAAGTTCAGTTTCTTATGAAAAAGATTTGAAAAGTGCAGAAAACACTTCACTTCAAATATTTAATTTTAAACCTGAAGTAGAAATCTATGTCCTAAAAGAAATTGACAAACTTTTTTCTGGAGTTAAAAGTAATCGGAGTAATAGCCTTTTTCCTTCAAGTGTATTTGAGCTTGTAGAAAAAATTTCAATTGCTGGTCAGAACGAATCTAAACTTAAAATCAAAAATGAAATTGTGAATTTTATTAAAATATCTTTAAAAAGTGGAATCGCTGATATTGACTTAGAATATATTAAAAATAAAGAAATAGTTGAATTTACATCTCCAAATTATCAACTAATCATTAAAAAAGAAACTATTCTTGATAATAAAATATTAATTGAAAAAGGAAAATTATATTTAGACTCAAAATTGAAACAAGATGCAAGTGCATTAGCAAAAGAAGTATTAAATTCGATTAGAATTTCAAATTTAATATTAAATAAAGAACTAAGTGAACAAGAAAAAGAACTAAATAAAAAATCTATAGCTCGAAGTGTTGGTATAGTTAAAAAAGGAGATTTGATTGTAAAGCATGGAGATAGAGTTAATGACATAACAGCATTAAAGTTGCATTCGTATCAAATTGCACGTAATCAACAAAGCGAAAATAATACTAACTTTCTTAGATACGTAGGCAGTTTAGGTCATGTTTGCCTTATATTTTCCTTTATACTAATTTACTTGTATAACATAAGAAAGAAAATATTTAATGATAATTTCCAGTTTGGTATCCTATGCTCAATCTTAGTTTTTACTTCAATTCTTTCTTGGCTATCTATTGAAATCCCAAGTGAATACCCTATTGAGTATTTAATTTTCTTACCTGCTTTTTCTATGTTAACTGCAATAGTTTATGATTCGAGAACAGGATTTTATGCAACAGTTACTATGTCATTGATGATTGCTGGAATTAGGGGGAATGATTATACTACTGCAATTGTAATGCTTTTTTCTGGCACTTTAGCTGCTTATACAGTTCGTGATATTCAAAATAGAACCCAAATGTTTAGATCAATTTTTTATATCTTTATTGGATTTATATTACCAATATTAATTTTCGGATTTGAGCGTTCTTCAAGTTGGTATTTGATACTTCAAAAAATCAGCTTAACTGTAGTAAATGCAATACTTTCTCCACTAATAACTTTTGGCTTATTATTTTTAATTGATAGATCAACAAACTTTGCAACTGATTTGAGATTAGAAGAATTTGATAACCTTGACCACCCTTTACTTGTTAAATTAGGTGAAGTTGCTCCTGGAACTTACCAACATTCTCTTTCTCTTGCAATGCTTGCTGAAAGATGTGCAAGTGCAATTAATGTAAACCATACTTTTGTAAAAGTTGCTTCATATTTTCATGATATTGGCAAAATGGAAAGACCTGAATATTTTGGAGAAAATCAATTAGAAAATATGGGGAATAAGCATGATTTAATTTCACCGAAAAAATCTGCAACTATTATCATTGAGCATGTTGTTTTCGGTGCTGAACTTGCAAGAGAATACAAATTACCTGAAAGAGTAATTGATATTATTTATATGCATCATGGTACTTCTTTGGTAAAGCACTTTTATGCAAAAGCATTTGAACAAGCAAAAGGAGAAAAAGTAAATGAAGAAGAATTTAAATACCCTGGTCCAAAGCCAAACTCAAAAGAAGCTGCTATAATTATGATTTGCGATACTGCTGAAGCTATTTCAAGGCTTGGTTACAAAACTAAAGAACAATTAGATGAAATGGTTGATACTATTATCAAAGATAAATTTAATGAAGGGCAATTTGACGAATGTGATATTACAACAAATGAATTGAAAATTGTTGCTGAAACTCTTTCTAAAACTTTGAATGGAATTCACCACCAAAGAACGGAGTACAAAACTATTGCAAAATCATAATTCAAATGTTAGTACTGAAATTCCAAAAAGCCTTTCAAAGGATATTAAAGAATTTATTAGTTTTATTTCTTTAGAAAAAGGATTGTCATTAAACACTAAAGTATCTTACCAACATGATATTACTAAATTTGCAGAATATGCTTTGTCAAAAGAGTTACTTAAATTTAATCTTGTTAAAAAAGAACATTTGTCTGATTTTTTAGGTGTTTTGGAAAGTTTTGGAATTGGATCAACAAGTAGAGCAAGATATTTATCTTCAATTCGATCATTCTACAAATATCTACTAAGTGAAAAGAAGATAAATGATGATATTACTGAAATGATAGACCTACCAAAACTATCAAGGAAACTACCAGACACTTTAAATATTGATGAAATTGATAAAATAATAAAACAACCAGATATTGAAACTTTAGCTGGAATTAGAGATAGAGCGATATTGGAATTAATGTATGCCTGTGGCTTGAGAGTTTCTGAATTAATTAATATTACAAATAGAGATTTAATTCTAGAGCAAGAAATAGTAAGAATATTTGGAAAAGGTAGCAAGGAAAGAATTGTTCCAATTGGTGAATCAGCAATCTTTTGGATTGAAGAATATAAAACCAAATCAAGACCTCACTTTATTAAAATATTTAATAATACTGAAGATGTACTTTTTCTGAATCAAAGAGGTAACAAACTTTCAAGAATGGGAATTTGGAAATTTATTAATAAATATACTAAACTTGCCAAAATTGAAAAAGATGTTCATCCACATACATTCAGACATTCATTTGCTACTCATTTGCTTGAAGGTGGAGCAGACCTAAGAGCTGTTCAAGAGATGTTAGGGCATTCTGATATTTCTACTACTCAAATATATACTCATGTTAGCAACGATTTTATAAAAGAAGTTCATAGAATGTATCACCCAAGAGCTTAATATTTCAAATAAATTCCTTTTTGAATTACATCTTTAGGAACATAATTAGAATAATCTGAAAGAGATTTGATTAATTTGTTTTTTTCGCTATTACTGCAAGCAAAAAAAGTAACTGTTTCACCTCCACAAGCAATATTTTTTTTCAAAGTCCAAGTACCACATTCTATCCATGACTTTGGTATCATATTAGGATACCAATTCTTATAAAATACTGCTATCCCTTTACCATTATTTGCTGTATTGATAGAATTATAAACCATTTCTCTATTTTTTATATCTATTTTATCAATATAATTTATCTTAGTTCTTTTCATATTTTCTTTATTTATAGCTATACAGATTTCTTTGTTTGCTAAGCCAGCCAAATCTATCAATTTTATATTATTAAAATAGCTAATAGCTCCAATATCATTTGCATAAATAATACTATTTTGGTAATAATTATTTATAAAATTTGACATTTGAATTTGCTGGTCATAAATATTATGAGATGAATTAGTAACTAAAATAGTTGTTTTGTAAATTCTAATTGTACAGCTAATTATTAATATAATCATAATAATTTTAAAAAAGTTAGATTTAATATGAATTTTGTATTCGTTATTATTAAATAATCTTACAAACAATATTAAAAATTCCAATTGTATGAAATATGCTTCATATCTGAATTGATATACAACACTTGCAAAATATGAATGAAGTAAAATTGTAATTAAAATTACTAAATTCATAATTAAATTTAAATTTGTCCCAAATTTATTTGATTCCTTATTTTTCAAATCAAATACAAATAAATATAGATTTAAAATAATAAAAGATAAAACTAAAGGATTTGTTTTGATTTGAAAAGACATATTTTGAAAATAATATATCATCTTACCAATTTCAAAGTGAAAACCATTACTTTTTGCTAAAATTGAATATGGTATAAAAAACCCACCTTGATTTACAAAGTAAATTCCAAATAATACAATTGGAACTGATGATAGTGTGATTAATAGAAAAGATAACAAATATTTTTTTTGAATTAAAAATATGATGCTGATTGCCAAAATTAAAAAAATGCACTCGTATCTGATACTTACTGAAATA
>JAYTXK010000362.1:0-2776 GCA_043743005.1 Ignavibacteriota bacterium | reverse complement strand
TGGATGTAAACACAATCCATTTATTAGGACTCCCCTTTAATCCAACTATGCCATTATAGCCAGTATAAAAGCCAGCATGAAGATAAACAGTATCACTGGGATGAATTGCATTATCTCTAAATGCTAATTCAATCCTACTATATTGCTGATTTATACCTATATGTACATTTGCAAAAGAAAAAATTGAATTTAATATTAGCAAAATTATTATGTTTTTTTTCATAATCTTATAATTAATTAAACTGAAAATAAATTACAAAAAAAAAGTCACCCATTATTGAGCGACTTTGGAGATTTAATAATCAGAATCTTCATCGTCTTCCATGTCATTGAAAACTTCTTCAATATTTTCATAAAAAGCAAACAATGAATCTATTTGTGAAATGCTCATTAATGTTCTTACTAATTCAGTAACACCAACTAAATAAATTGGAACATCATGCTCTTTTAATTGTCTATGAGCTAACAATAAAGCTCCAAGACCAGCACTATCTATACTTAGCACTTTGTTTAAGTCAATTATTAATGCATCAATATCAGGTTGACAAACAATTAATAGCTCTGCTTTTAGTTCAGAAGCAATTTCTCCAACAATGTTGTCGTTGTTTATCGTAAAAATCACTATATTGTCTCTGTTTTCTAGTGTATATCTCATATTTTATTTTTCTAAATGAATAATCCAACAAATATTTTAGTAACAAGGCTAAGTTCAATTGGTGATATTGTACTTACAACTGCTTTTATCAGAATTTTGAAAAACACTTTCCCTTTTGCAAAGATTACGTTTTTGACACTTAATAATTATGTTGAAATTCTAAAATTTAACAAAAGAATCGATAACATAATAACTTATGACAAATTACATTCTGACAAGGAGCGAAATTTATCTAAAATTAATCAATTATCCAAACTCAATGTTGACACATTTGATATAACTTTTGATTTACATAATAATTTGAGAACTAACAATTTCATTAAAAACATTTCAAAAACTATATTTAGTATTGATAAGAGAAGACTTACTAAGCTAAAAATGGTTTATTTGAAATCTTTTCCAAATGAAATAAAACACATTCATAATGTTTATATTGACACCTTAAAAAAATTTAACCCAATAGATGATAATTTTGGTTTAGAATTTTGGTTAGATTCTGATAAAGAATTCTATTTACCACATACTCAAATTAAAAGCAAATCAAATATAATTGGAATTGCTCCCGGCTCACAACATTTTACTAAAATGTGGAATACAGAAAAGTTTAAATCATTATCAGACTTATTAATTAATCAAAATTATACAATTCAATTATTTGGAAATCAAAATGAATCAGCACTTTGTGATTTTATTAAAGGTCAAAATAGGAAAATTGAAAATTTTGCTGGAAAATTTAGTTTGATAGAAACTGCTGAAAAAATAGATAAATGTGATCTTTTAATATCTAATGATTCAGGATTGATGCATATTGCATCTGCAAGACAAACACCATTATTAGCTATTTATGGTTCAACTATTAAAGAATTTGGATTTGCACCATTTAGAGTAAAAAATGAAATTGTTGAACTTGAAATTCCTTGCAGACCTTGTACACATATAGGTAAAAACAAATGTCCCAAAGGTCATTTCAACTGTATGAATTTAATTTCTGTTGAAAAAGTATATAATAGTTTTGAAAGATTAATTTAATTTTTTCAATTTCAATAAATTTTGGTTTTAATTTTGTTTTTTTTTAACGATATTTGTAATAAATAAATTAATTGAGAAAAAAAACAATGAAAAAAACAGGAATTGGAATTATTGGAGCTGGTGAAATGGCTCAAAATTTTCATTTACCAATATTACAAAATTTACCCGGTGTTAAGCTCATAGCTATTTGTGATAGACTACTTTCAAAAGCAAATTTGATTGCTGAAAAATTTAATATTCCTTTTGTTTGTGAAAGTGTAAATGAAATGCTTGAAATCGAAGAAATTGAGGCTGTGTTTATATTAACCCCTACTGACCTTCATACTCAATTTGCTCTACAATGTGCAAAAGCTAAAAAACATATTTTTATTGAAAAACCAATTGCAAAAAATTATGATGAAGCAAAATTAATCTCTGAAACTGCTGAAGAACATAATATAAAGTGTATGATTGGAATGAGTCAAAGATTTAGACAAGATGCCAAAATGATGAAATATTATGTTCAAAATGGTGACTTAGGAGAAGTATTTTATATTAAAACTGGTTGGGCTCAAAAAAAGCATAACCAAACTTGGAAAAATAATTTAAACAAATCTGGTGGTGGAGTTTTGATGGATTTGGGATTATCATTAATTGATTCAATACTTTGGATTTTTGATTACAAAGAAGTAAAATCTGTAATTGCGAGTAATTTTATTAGAACCCAAACCAATATGGAAGATATTTCTGTTGGAACTATAAATTTCAAAAATGGGTCTATAGCTACTTTAGAATGTAGTTGGTCCTTATTTACTTCTATGACTAATTATTATTTTAATGTTTATGGTCAAGAAGGAAGTGCAATGGTAAATCCATTACAACTTTTTAAGAGAAATGGTGATTTACTTCAACCACAAGCTCATACCGACAAAATTAATAATTTGAATTTACACAAAAAATCTTATGAAAGTGAAATTAAGCATTTTATTAATGCTATTCAAGGATTAGGTCCTATTATATCATCAGCTAATGAAGCATTGGAAGCAATGAAAATATTAGAAGCGTTTTACCTTTCAGCCAAAGAAAAAAGAGAAGTTTTTTTGTAAATTATTA
>JAYTXK010000361.1:0-9517 GCA_043743005.1 Ignavibacteriota bacterium | reverse complement strand
CTCACTTGCAAAAAATGAAAAAGCTACCCCATAAGCACCATACTTTGAAATTAATAATAGTGCAACTAAAACATTAAAAATAGATCCAATTCCAATTGCTTTAAGCATGTCTTTTTCTTTATTCCAAGCAATTAAAGGAGTTGAGTAAGTTACATTTACATATATTAAAATTAAAGTGAAACTCAATAATTTAAGAATTTGCACTGATTCAATAAATTGCTCACCCCATAATATCAAAATTAGTTCTTTAGAATAAAAATATGTGATTAATGAAACAAACACCCCAAATACAAAAGTAATAGTTGCATATTTCTTAAGAATTTCGTTTTTACTATTGTTATCAGTTGTTTGTGAGAATTTAGAATAAAATGATTGTTGAAATATGTAACTTGGCACTAAAGCTAAAGTAACAAATTTGTAAGCAGCTTGAAAAATTGCAATATCATAAAGATAAGTAGCATCTCTTAATTTTTCAATCATTATCATTCCTATATTTTGATTTATAGAAACAAAAAGAAATGTTAAAGTGATTGGAGAGGTTTTTTTTAAAAAATCAGTTGCAAATTTATAATCAAAATTCAATCTAATTTTGTGATATTTATTTTGATAATATATTAGTAACCAAATAGTGTTTATCATAATTGCAATTGTCATAATAGAAGCTGCAAGCACTATATCATTTTTACTCTTTATTAAAAATAAAATACCCAAAAGAGTTAAAAAGCTAGTAATAAACAATCTTAAAGATATTATTCTCATATTTTCAATTGCTATAAATACCCAATTTAGCAAAACGGCAAATGAAAAAATATTTAAACTTATTATTAAAACTACCAACTTAATTTCAAATGATTTGTCACTTTGCAATACGTATATCACAACAAAAGTGTAAATTATAGACGCAATAATTAGTCTTATTGCTAATACAGAATTTACAAAGTTTTCCATAATATCTTTACTTCTAGCAACTTCTCTTGTCGATACATTATCGAAACCAATTTGCAAAGCCATAAAACTAAAATTTGCAATCGATTGACCAAGACCAATGCTACCAATACCATCAGTCCCAATTTTGCGTGCTAAGTATGACATATAAAAAAACATCATTAGCTTACTTGCGAATTCTGCAGTAGAAAGGGATAAAATATTTTGGAATAGTTTGGATTTAATCATTATATAAAAAAAACCACATAGTTATTATGAGAAAAACACTAAAGTTTATTTGCTCAAGTTTAAAATTATAGCAGCTTCTTCATCATTAATTGGCATTACTGAAAGTCTTGTATGCCTAATAATCGGTACAAATTGAAGCAAGGGGTGTGCCTTTATTTGCTCTAAACTCACTTGTTTTTCAAACTCGTAGTCTATTTCAATTCCAACAGAAAGCCAATTTGTATTATCAGTAGTTGGGTCTTGGAAATGCTCTTTAATTACTTTCGCAGTTCCAAAAATTGATTTATCAGAATTGCTATGATAAAAAAAAAGTATATCAGCAATTTTCATTTCTCTTACATTATTTCTTGCTTGATAATTTCTTATTCCATCCCAAGTTGTTTTGGTATCTAATTTTAAGTTATTCCAACCATAAGTTTCAGGATCAGATTTTATTAACCAATAAGCCATAATTATTTTGCCAATGCTTCATTAATGACACTTTCCATTGTTGGTTTAAGTCCATTTGACAACTTGATGTTGAATGTATCCATAATAGAATAAATTGGCACTCCATTTTTAACTCTGTAAAAACTTGGTAATTCACTTAGTATAATAGAATAATTTTTAGTACTTAATAATGGGCAATTATCTTTGACACCACTCATTGCATAAATAACAAGATTACTATCAGCTATTCCAGCTTCTTTCATAATTCTATAAAAGTTTGGAAATCTTTCAGTTGTACCAATACAACCACATGAAGGCTTAACAAACAAAAAAAACTTATCTGAGCCTGGTTTGAAATTAGTTTTGATACTTTGAACAATTGTAGTATCAAAATTATATATAATAACTTTACCATCAAACCAAGAAAATCCGGGTTCTTTTTTAAGTCCGTCGATTGTTACTAACTTAGCATCACTTACTACTGTTGAGTTTTCGCATGAGTTTAAAAGAAAAATAGCTATAAAAGCTATCAAATAAAGCGAATATTTTGTTTTCATTTTGATTTTAGTAAATTAATAATCCTATATAGACTGTCAAATCAATGATTTGTTACATAAAATATAGAATTATAAGAATTAAATTATTTTAGTTAATAAATTATCTAATAAAAATGGGAATATACCTAAGAACAGAACTCCAAAAGTAGCAAGATACAAAGCAATATTAGCACTTCCAGCTTCACCTTCTAACTCAATTGCAGAATCTTTGAAATACATATACACGATTAATCCATTATAAAAATAAACTGAGATAATAGATGAAACAACAGCAACTAAAACTAACCAAATATATCCAGCTTGTATTGCAGAAGTGAAAATCATATATTTACCAAAGAAACCAGCCATTGGAGGAATACCAGCAAGAGAAAGCATAAAAATTGTCATCATAGCTGCAAGTGCAGGATGTTTTTTGCTTAGTCCAGCATAGTCATTAAGCTCAAGATTTTTATCAGTTTCTCGTTCTAATACCGAAAGAACTACGAAAGCTCCTATTTGCATTAGCATATATGCAGACGAATAGAATATAATACCTTTCCAACCCATTTGATTATTTGCTACAACTCCCATTAACAAATATCCTGCATGCGCTACTGATGAATAAGCAAGCATTCTTTTGATATTTTTTTGAACTAATGCAGTTATATTTCCAATAAGCATAGTTAATGCAGAGATTACAGCGATTACTAACTGTGCTTTTTGAGTCATTAGTATAGTTTGAGCATCGTGTATTCCAAAAGGCATTAGCGAACGTGCAATTATTATAAAAGCAATTAATGCAGCAGCTTTACCAGCAGTACTCATAAAAGCAGTTACAACAGTTGGTGAACCAGTATAAACATCTGGAGCCCATTGATGAAAAGGAAATGCTGCTGCTTTAAAACTCAAGCCAACAAGCATCATAGCAAATCCAATTGTTAAATAAGTATGATTGTTTATATTACCATTTATGATTTTTGCTGAAATCAAAGTTAAATCCATTGAACCAGTAGCACCATATATCATTGCCATACCATATAGCAAAAACCCAGTTGCAAATGAACCTAATAAAAAGTATTTAAGAGAGGCTTCAATTGATTTGATTGTACTTCTAAAATAACCTGCTAATATATAAAAAGTTATAGACATAATCTCAATACCAACAAACAAGGCAAGTAAATGGTTAGCATGAGCAATAATTACCATTCCACTAATTGCAAATAGTATTAAATTATAGAACTCATTAGTTTCCCAGTTTGCTCTTTGAAAGTATGGTCTTGCTGAAAGCAAAGTCATAATACCAGCCAAACAGAAAAGTAAATCTAAATAAGCTGAATATCTACCAAAGCTAATCATTCCTTTAGAAATTGTGTTTAAGGGGTTTAATTGACTCAATGTTTCAGGGCTTACACAAATAGTAAGGCATGCTAACATTCCAGTAACTATCAAACTTAAAATAGCAAACCAAAAGCCTAATTTGTGGTTATTATTAGATGCAGCATCTAATACCATTGCTACAACACAAAAAATTCCTATTGCTATAATCGGTGAAGCAAGAAAAAATTCTCCCATATCTCTATCTACCTAATCTTCTTTTACTAATATAATTTATTTATTTTCAATTTTCTTGTCAAATGTTGGCATTTTATAAAGTTCCATTTTCATTACTTTATTAACCAAAGCTCTTGTTGAATTTTCAGAAAAAGACATAAATGTTTTTGGATATACGCCTATCCAAACTATAAAAATTACAAGAGGAACTAACATAAAATATTCATTTCTTTTTAAGTCTTTTAGATTCTGGTTTGCAGGATTATCATTTGTCCCAAACATAACTCTTTGAAACATCCATAATAAATAAACTGCAGCAAAAACAACTCCTGATGCACCAAAAATAGTATAAGCATAAGAATGCAATACAGGAGATTTGAAAGCACCCAAAAGAGTTAAATACTCACCAACAAAGCCATTTAGTCCTGGCAAACCAACTGAAGCAAACATAGCAATTGCAAAAAATACAGTGAAGCGAGGCATTACTTTAGCAATACCACCATAATCTGAAATTTCTCTTGTATGTCTTCTTTCGTATAATACTCCAACACATAAGAACAGCATACCTGTAGATAAACCATGATTTACCATTTGAATCACGGCACCTTGAATGCCTTCAGCAGTCATTGAGAAAATACCAAGTACAACAAATCCTAAGTGGCTTACTGATGAATATGCAACCAATTTTTTAATATCTGTTTGTACCATTGCAACTAAAGCACCATAAATTATACCAATTACAGCTAATGTAGAAATTATACCTGCATATTCCATAGATGCATTAGGGAATAATTCTAAATTAAATCTAATTAGCCCATAAGTACCCATTTTCAAAAGTACAGCTGCTAAAATAACTGAACCCGGAGTTGGAGCTTCAGTATGTGCATCTGGTAGCCAAGTATGTAAAGGAAATAATGGAACTTTAATGCAAAAAGAAAGAGCAAAAGCAAGGAATAACCATTTTGAAGTATCTAAATCAATTAAATGAGCATATTCTTTTAATACCAAAAAGTTAGTTGTAAATCCTTGCCCAACTCCTTGAGCTTTTAATATACCACCTACATGGTAACCAAGCCAAACAATTGCAACAAGCATAAATAAAGAACCAACAACAGTAAAAATAAAGAATTTAATAGTTGCATAAATTCGATTTTTGCCACCCCAAATACCTATAATGAAGTACATAGGAATAAGTATAAGTTCCCAAAAGATATAAAATAAGAATAAATCTAATGAAACAAATACCCCAGTCATACCAAATTGCAATAAAAGAAGCATTATATAATACCCTTTTTCCTTTTTATGAATAGATTCATAAGAAGAAAGTATTACTATTGGAGAGATGAATGTAGATAGTAGCACTAATAACAATGACATACCATCTAAACCAATTCTGAAACCTATATCAAGTGAAGGTATCCATGTTTGGTTAAAAACTAACTGAAATCCCGGGTTACTTGAATTAAAATTTGGGATTAAAAAAAGTGATACTAAAAAAGTTATTAGCGAAATTGCTAATGAAAGACTTTTTATTAGTTTGGTATTATCTTTATTTATAAATAATAAAAGTAAAGAACCAACTAAGGGTAAAAAGAGAACTAAAAATAAGATTGCCATTGTTACTAAGTTGTATTATTTGCAATAATTTGAATTACTTAAAAAATCATAAAAGCTAATATAAAAACAATTCCTAAGAGCATTAAAAGAGCGTAATTTTGGACTCCACCTGTTTGAATTTTACGAGTTTGTTCGCCAATTCCAGCAGTTAACTTTGCAGAACCATTCACAAATCCATCAATTACATTAACATCAAAAAATCTCCAAAGCAATTTTTGTGATGCTTCAAAAATGGAATCAACAAAACCTAAATAATAGATATTATCCAAATACCATTTGTGATCTAAAACTTTATAAGCAAATGGTAAATTTTTAACAAGTCTTTTTGGAGTTGACCAATTTTGATTTGAATAAAATTTCTTAGCTAATAAAATAGAACCAATTGCAATTGCAGTAGATAAAATCATAAGTAAATATTCAGAAGCATGAGTAGCACCACCCTCTGGGCGACCTATAATTTTAATTGCATCTTCAAAAATAGGGTCAAGCCAATGCTCCATCAAATTAGGTATTGCACTCATTCCAAGTGAATGAGGAACTCCTAAGAAGCCACCAAGAGCTGAAGCTATAGCAAGAACAATTAATGGAAAAGTCATAGACATTGGTGATTCGTGAGGATGAACATGATGATGATCAAACCTCTCTTTACCTAAAAATGTTAGATAAAACATTCTAAACATATAAAATGCAGTAAATAAAGCAGCTAAGGCTAAAGTAGCCCAAAGAACAATATTTCCATCTGAAAAAGCCTTCCATAAGATTTCATCTTTAGAAAAGAAACCACTAAATGGTGGAATACCAGAGATAGCCAAAGTACCAATTAAAAAAGTGAAATAAGTAATAGGCATATACTTTTTCAATCCACCCATTTTCTTAATATTTTGTTCATGGTGCATTCCATGTATTACAGAACCTGCTCCAAGGAATAAAAGACCTTTGAAGAAAGCATGAGTCATAACATGGAAAACGCCAGCTCCAAAAGCACCTACACCAAGAGCTGTAAACATAAAACCTAATTGACTTACTGTTGAATAAGCAAGTACTTTTTTAATATCATTTTGAACTAAGCCAATAGTAGCAGCAAGCAAGGCAGTTGCAGCACCAATTGCCGCAACAACTGATAATGCAGTTGGTGATAAAGCAAAAATGACTGAATTTCTGCTAATTAAAAATATACCAGCTGTTACCATTGTAGCAGCGTGAATTAGTGATGAAACTGGAGTTGGTCCAGCCATAGCATCTGGTAGCCACCCAGCTAAAGGAATTTGTGCAGATTTACCAGTACATCCTAAAAATATTAATAGAGCAATAGTAGTAATTAAGCTGCCACCAGCTAATGTACTTGAACTGGCAACCAAAGTTTCTTTTATACTTATATAATCTAAAGAACCAAAATTAACATAAATTAAAAACATTGCTAAAAGCAAACCCAAATCACCAATTCTATTCATAATAAATGCTTTGTTTGCAGCATCTCCAGTCCAAGTAATTCTATAACCTGGGAATTTCTTGTCATACCAAAAACCAATTAATAAGTAGGATGCTAATCCAACTCCTTCCCAACCTAAAAAAGTAACTAAGAAATTAGCACCTAAAACTAAATTGAGCATCATAAAAATAAATAGATTCAAATATGCAAAAAATTTGAAAAAACTTTTATCTCCATGCATATATCCAATTGAAAATATATGAATAAGTGAACCAATTCCAGTAATTATCATTGTAAACAAAATAGATAATTGATCTATTTGATATGCAAGATCTAATTTAAATTGACCTGCTTCAATCCAAGTAAACAATTTAATAACAATTGGTTCTTTTGGAGTATTTCCCAACATATTAAAGAAAATACTAAGAGCTATTAAAAAACTAATGCCTACAGTAGATGTAGCCAAAACTCCAATTAGCTTTTCATTTTTAATTTTACTACCGAATAGCCCTAATATTAGGAAACCTAATAAAGGCAAAAGTGGAATAAATTTTACTAACTCGTACATCGCTTTTTTACCCGAATGCTTATTTAGAATTATTTTTGCGTAGAATTACAAAATTTTGAAATTTTATCAAAGGCAAAATACAAAACTATGTATGATTAACCAACACAAATATTTGATTTATTTAGTCAAACTTAAATCGTTTCTATCAAAAAATTGATTTTTTTAACTTATTTTTGTGTTTTGCCAATAATTCAATGTTTTTAAACTTAATAAATCAAATTTTCTTATGACCAAAAATACAAAATATTTTAAAAATGAAACAATGGAACCCCAAGTTGAAGAACTTTTAGATGAAATTATTGATGAAAACATAGGGAATGCTTGCAAAGTTATTTTGTTTAATGACGCATGGCATTCATTTGATGAAGTAATAAATCAAATAATTAAAGCAACCAAGTGTAGCGAAAAAAAAGCAGAAGAGTTAACTTGGGAGGTACATTCAAAAGGTAAAGCTCTGGTTTATGATGGTGATATGAACGAATGTTTGAAAGTAAGTTCAATATTAGAAGAAATTAATCTACATACACAAATTGAATATTAATTAAAGTTGCTATCTAAAAGATTTTCAAAGTCTTCGAGTTCACTCGACTTATTTGAATCTTTTCTATCATCAGTTAAATTACTCATATCTTCTGATGTAAATATATCTTCAATATTAGCTTTTGCTATTTTAGGTTTTTCCCTTAGTTTTTTCATATCGAACTCTTGAGGAGAAGTAATTTCTTTATTATAAATTTCAGTCAAATCAAATTTTTCATTTTCTTCTGCAAAGTCAAATTTTATATAAGTTCTTTCACCACAATTGCACAATACTTCAATTGATTCAACTTCCCCATATTGATCTCTATTTACAATAACTGAGGCTGGATTGTCTTTTGATTTATCTAATGAAGGATCATTTGCAATTTCAATTTTTTCACCTCTTTGTACAACATAATCAGCAGGTAATCTCATTGAATTAGGGATTTTATTATTTAAGCCAGAAATCTTTGGCATTATCATAAAATCATTAAAATGCTGATGCAAGTTATCTGGTTGAACTTTAGATGAGAAAGCATTCTCATTTATTTTAGATTCAAAAAGCCTTTCAGATCTATCAGAATCTTTATAGTTGAGAATTTGTTCCAAATCTGCTTCGGTAATAAAAGCTTTTTTGTTTGGTTTTTTGTTTATTTTGCTTTCATTAAAATCTTCTGCAAAAGGATCTGTTATCTCTTCTTCTCTATTGACAACATCTTCTGCATTAAATTCAAAATCAAAAGGATTGATTTCATTCGATTTATTATCATGAATACTTTCTTTTACATGACTATTATCAGTTCTAAATTTATCAAAATCAAAATCCATACAACACCTATTTTAAAAAACGGCTTTCATATTAAAAATATTACATATTGACTGTGCAATATTATCCAAAGGTACAATTTCATCGACACAATTGGCTTTTATAGCAGAGCTTGGCATACCATAAGCTATACAAGTATTAGGGTCTTGAGCAATAACATATCCACCTAATTTATGCAAGTCAGTTAAGTATTTTGTGCCATCAGCTCCCATTCCAGTCATAACTACACCTAATACCCCTTTACCATAAGATTGAATAGCAGATTCAAGGAGTAGATTAAATGAAGGTTCATAAACTTCCTCTTCAGATTTTATGTTATTAACAACAATCTTGCCAAAGCCATTTAATCTCATTTGAAAGCCACCCGGTGCCAAATAAACATTTCCTGCTGTAAGTCTATCTCCATCTTTTGCTTCAGAAACATTTAATTTGGATAGAGAGTCCAATCTTGTTGCTAACGACTTAGTAAACATTGGTGGCATATGCTGAATTATTAAAATTGGTACTGGAAAATTTTGAGGTAAATATGGAATAACATGTTGCAAAGTAATTGGTCCACCAGTTGAAATACCCAAACAAATTAATTTAACTTCTAAGTTTGTAGGTTTTTTTTTGCTATTGCTAATTCTTAAGAATTGAGAATCTTGTTTTTTGACTATATCTTGAGATTGACTATTATTTGCAAATTTATTAATTCTGCTTGTAATTGACGAAAGAGTTATATTTGATTTTTTTTTCTCTTTATTTTCCTTTCCAATTTTTAATACTTTTGATATTATTTCAGATTTCATACCTTGGACTTCAGAAAAAGCAGGTTTCTTTGCTATAAAATCAAAAGCACCTAAGATTAATGCCTCAATAGTAGCTTC
>JAYTXK010000360.1:0-4928 GCA_043743005.1 Ignavibacteriota bacterium | reverse complement strand
AGAGGACTTTAAGAAATTCCACTGCAATTGTAACTCTCTAATATATCAAGCACTTAACTAAAATCTTTTCAGTAATTGCAGTGAAATTAGCTATTTTTTTATAGTTCAAATTAAATGTAAAATATTAAATGCAAGTAAAATCCTGAATCAAGTTCAGGATGACAGGACAATTATACCTACTTAATCTCCTATCTCCACTTATTGAAAGTGAGTTAGGGGGTTTTGATTTTGTATTCCAAATTCCTAAGTACTAAGTACTAAGTACAAAGTACAAAGTACAAAGTACAAAAATATGTATTATAGACGTACAAAATAGGGATATATTGCTATTTTATTACACTTATTATCATATTTTGATTGTAGCTTTCAGTTGAGAAAATTCCAATGTACTTGCCAGAAGGTAAATTATATAAGTTCATTTTGGCTTTACCGTTCTGCACTTTTTCTAAATTTATAAGAGATACTGTTTGCCCTAAAACATCAATTAATCTAAACTCTGCAGTTCCATTATCAGCATTTGAATAGTTAATTTCAATACTTTCATTTGCTGGGTTTGGCATAATTGAAAATAAATTTGTTTGTTTGCTGCCGTTCATTAAGCGTTCGCCACCATCATAGCAAACATTTGTTAGCTTGAGTAAGCCATTATGTTGTTCAATAAATTAATATTTAGCGATAATATGAAAATGGGATTTTACTCCGAACAAACGTTTTGCAAAATAAATGAAATAAACTTATGAATATTCTAATAAATTCTGTAATTTGAATTTTTAGTATTTGAATTTATAATTTATTTGTTTTGGTTTTATATGTAAATAGTAAAATAGTACTTAAAGCTATGTAAAAGTAGCTTTTTAAAATATATATGTAAGCGTAGTCTTACTCTCGTTTTTGATTGAAAACCACCAATTTTTAAAAGCACGAGAATGTAAGAAGGCACGCTCCGAGTAATCGGGGCGTTTTCCTTTTTGCTTTCGTGCTGGGTGCTTGGTGGTACCTCAATCAAGAGCAATTAGCGAAAATGTCCTTTTAATTTTATCAATTTATTACCGGAGTGTGTTATGAAAAAATATATTTTTTCAAACGCCTTAGTTTCAATACTTTTTTCAATTAATTTTGAAAATTTATTTTCTCAATCATATCTTAATTGTTTATCAAGTTGTACTTTATCCTCTTCCACTTGGAGCTCCCCAAAAGTGTTTGTAAAATCAGGCAAACCTTGTACGCAGGGTCCTTATAAAAATAGCTCTTGCACTATGGGTGCAATATATAGAGAAAGAGTAAATAATTGCTTTAATCCTGCTTTGTATGAATATACAATTGATAGAATTTTTTATTCAGATACGTGTGCAAATGATTGCTATGATGCCGGCTTAATTACTGAGTTAACATATTGGTTGATTGTTAAAAAGCATGAAGACTTGTTTAGAGGTTTTCCAATTCCAGAGTGTTATGATTACTACCAAGCAACAAATGCAAGCTGTTTTTACAAAAATCCTACTTCATCAGATTATGTTGTATATAATCCAGGGGACTCAAGTATTTATGCTAACACAGCACTAAGTCCTATAAATCCTACATTGTTAACTGCAAGCTCAATCACATTTCCAAATTGGATTATGCCTTGTACAAGTAGCTCTTGCTGTTCTGTTAGTTTTAAGGTTTGTAAATCCGAACATAATGGGAACCACTATGATGTATATAGATATGGTTTACAAAATCCAAATATTGAATGTTATGCAGATACTAATGTATGCTTGTAAAAATGTGCAGAATTTTCTAATTTCCAACATATTGGGAACAAACGAAATATAAGATTAGATGAAGATAATAAAATTGAAAGTAATGAAAGCGTAATTGTAAGAACTAAAGGAAATAATTTAATTGTTAATATTGAAAATTATTTTAGAGGTAATTGCAAATTAATAGTATTTAATTTAAAATCAGAACTTGTATTTGAAAAATCATATTTTAAATCAAGTCAGAATTATCAAATTGAGAACTCAATTTCAAATTTACCAATAGGCTTGTATAATGTTGTTATTCAGCAAAGTGATGGGGAGGTTTTTAGTGAAAAAATTAATATTGTTCGTTAGTATTTTATTTTGTTTACATTCAATTGTTTTTACTCAAGAAATAAAATATTATTCGACCTTAAAAGGCAAACTTATAAACAACTTGTTTTGCAATAAAAAGGGTGAGTTTTATATTCATACATTTAATGACGATTTTTATACCTACATTTATAAAAGCACGGACTTTGGAATTAATTGGTCAGAAGTATATATACATAAAATCGATCATGATGTACTCTGTTTTGTAAAAAAAGATAGTCTATTATTTCTTGGCTTATCAGATTCTGGTAGATTTAAAACATCATTTGATGATGGTAAAACTTGGAAAGAAAATAGACTTCCAGTTACTCAACCAATAGTAGATGGTATGTATGGAATATTTGATTGTCAGATGGTAAATAGTAATATTGGAGCAGCAATTTCCTATGTGGATTTGTTTTTTACTGAAGATGGTTGGAAAAGCTTTAAAAAAGTTATAATTCCAGATTCTATGACATATTTTGGTGAACACTCAATTACATTTAATAGAGTAATTATGCCAGATGCAAATACAATTTGTATATCAGGCTACGATTTTAAGAAGGGTAGGTATAAATATATTGATTCAGCTTATTTTATTAGTTCAACTGATAGAGGCAAAACATGGAAAATGAATACTATCACAAATAGAGACTTAACTTTATTAGATATAAGTTCGTTCAGCAAAGATTGTATATTTGCACAAGGAAGAAGCGAGCCAAGCTATACTAAAGATACAAAAGGGATTTTGTATAAAACAACAAATTTAGGTGATACTTGGGAAAAACTAATTGATACAGCTTTCTTTTTTGGATTTTTTCCAGATTTAAGGAATATTAGCTTTTATGACAAAGATCATTTTGCAATGAGTACAGGACAATACCTTTTTAAAACTGAAGATGGTGCGAAAACATGGAAATTTTATAAGGTTGTTGATGATAACAACCTTATTGTAAGTCTTAGCTATTATGAAAAGGATAGTATTATTATAGCAACAAGGTATCAAGACTTGTATAAGTACTATCCCTACAACACCGAAGTAAAAGAAAACCTAACTACTATTAACAACATAAGCTATTACCCAAACCCTACTAAAGAAACACTAAACTTAAAGCTAAGTTCAGAACCTGAAATAAGTGAAGAACTAACTATTACTGATATTTTAGGAAATAATGTTCTAAAAATACCAATTAAAGATATACAAAATCAAATAGATATTTCGCAACTTGTTTCTGGCTTGTACTTGTGCAAGCTAAGGCAGAGTGGCACTGTGTTTAAGATTGAAGTAGTGAGGTAGTATTAAAAAAAGAGGCGAAAGCCTCTTTTTTGTTTGTAAAACTTTGCTTTCATAGTAGGAAAAGCAGAAGTATCAACATCAAATATAGAAATATATTGCCCAAAACTTGGCAAAGCAAAAAGTAATAAAAAGAGTATTTTTTTCATTTCAAATTAAGTAAGTATATATATTGCAAAATACATATTTAATTTTAATTGAAATATAAATTATTTGAGAATACAGTTATATCTTAATTATATTTGAATTTTTTCGTCAATATATTAAAGAAAACTTTGAATTAATAATAAAAATACTTAAATTGTAATTCTGTATTTTTAAAGGTCTAAAAGCTATTGATCAAACTTGCTATTTATATACTGATTATTCTAATTTATACTATTAATTCGTATTCTACTCCAAAAGATTCTTTGAGAGCAGGCAAAAAACTGATGGTTACTCCTAATATACTATCTGAAAATGAAAAAATGCTTGATGAAATATGTTCCAAAGCCAAAAAAGAAAATTGGAAAGCACTAAGTTCAGGCGAAAGAATGGCAAAAATAGGAATTGAATTTTTGGGTACACCTTATATTGGGGGCACTTTAGATTCTGCTGGTAGCGAAATTTGCAAAGTTGATTTGAAACATTTAGATTGTGTTACTTTTTTTGAGAATGTACTTGCAATATCACGTGGTATTAATAATGACAAATGTAACTTAAAAGATATTTTAGCAAATGTAACATTTACAAGATATAGATCTGGTAAGCTCAATGGCTACCTTTCTCGCTTACATTATACTTCAGATTGGATAAGTGATAATATGCAAAAACATATAATAAATGATGTAAGCAGAGAAATCGGAGGGGAAATTTTTAATCTTAAAGTTAGCTTTATGTCAGCAAATCCAAAATATTATGATGCTTTAAAAAAAGACAGTACTTTAATTCCAAAAATAAAAAAAATAGAAGAACAAATTAATGCTAAAAAGCATTATTATATACCTAAAGAAAAGATTAAAGCTATTGAAAGTAAGATAAAATCAGGCGATATTATTGCAATTGCTACCAATCTCAAAGGGCTTGATTATACTCATACTGGGCTTGCTTATAGAGATGAAAAAGGTGTTTTAAGATTATTGCACGCATCATCTCAAAAAAAGAAAGTTGTACTTGATGAACCTTTATATGATTACTTAATGACAATCAAAAAAGATATAGGCATTACTATCTTACGTCCCTATTAATTTATATCCAATTCTAGATAAAGACCTTGAACTTAATAAATCAAATCAAACAATTAAATAAATATTTTTGGCTTTATAATTTTTTGCAAGTACTTGAAAGAATTGGTACTTGGATTTTGATAATTGAATTGCCAATATACATTTCGCAAAAGGGAATTGTAGGAGGATTGGAATTTGAACAGTACCAAAAAGGTATAATATATTTCTTTTGGGCTTTTAGTCAAAACTTCACTTCAATATTTGTTGGTTCTTTGGCTGATAAATATGGGAAACGCAAAGTAATGAAATTAGCTTTGATGATTATAATAGTTTCTC
>JAYTXK010000359.1:0-13318 GCA_043743005.1 Ignavibacteriota bacterium | reverse complement strand
TTTTTGATACTATAAAAATTAGAAAATATTAAGTATATAATATAAAGATCATAAGATTTCAGCTTGTTAATAAGTAAGTCATGTTTGAAAATAAAAATACAAATGCTTGAAATAGCATTATAAAACTCATTTTCATTTTTTGTAACTTTATAAACAGAAATTAAACCTTTAAGTATTTGATCACATTCTTTCACCTTTTCAGAAAGATTTTTTTCATTAATGCTGAAATCATTTTTAAATAATGTAATAGCAATTTTTAAAGGAGCAAAACTATTAGATTTGATTGCAATATCAATTTGGTTTATAATGTTATTTTCAAGTGTATTCATTTTTTGGAATATTTGTTTAATTTTAAATACAATTAAAAATAAGTAAAACCAGAGTATTTACAAACAAATTAATTATAACTTACTAAAATAATTTTAAAACTTTCTTTCCAAACCAATTTAAAATGGTTTGCTTGTGAATAATATTTGATTTGTTATTTTAGTAACGTGTCATATAGTATTTTGTTTGAATTTAGCTTTTTGTAGAAGTAAATTTTTGTTATTTTTACTGCAATTTACTGCAAAGAATTTAGTTAAGTGCTTGATTTGGAATAAGATACAATTGCAGTTGAAAATGTATTAAAATTCCCCTCTCCTTAGGCTATGCTTAAATTGAGTGGGAAATTGCGACAGCAATTTGTGACTAATTAAGTTGACGGGGTGTTAAAAATGCTCTTTGAAATGTAAATACCAAACACTTGACTCCACGCTTTGGGGTCGAAATGACCCTTCGGAGTGACGAAAAAAAAAGTTGTTTTCTCTGCAAAACACTGCAAAATATCGCATAAGTGCTTGATAAATAACAAAGTAGTTTTGCAGTGATTTTCTTTTTCTCCCTTATTGAAAGGGAGATGTAAGCTTGCTGACAGAGGGTTTTTCTTAATTTGTTTTTTTTAATTTTCTTCAACTCCAGAGGAGTTGCTTGTTTGTAGAAATGATTTGATTTATTTTGATTTTTCTTTAGCTCCATCGGAGCGAAATATCGGTAATAAAAAGGTGCTGACCCCACCCCGACCCTCCACCAAAGATTTTTGACATAAAGTCAAAAATCGGGGAGGGAGAAATTAATACAAAACTAGCTGTTTTCACTGCAATAGGTCAATCGACCCCTGCAAAGAATTTAGTTAAGTACTTGAAATATTACAGAGTTACAGTTGCAGTAAATTTATTCAAGAATATTATTCATTAAATAATTATTATATTGATTCAATAATAACAAAATGTTTTTAAACTTAAATTGCTTAAATTTGTCATAGAATTATGAAAATATTAAAAATAATATTAATTTGCTTTTGTTTTGAATACAATTTGTTGGCTAAAGATAATGTTTATATTTTTATGTCAAGTGATTGTCCAGTTTGCATTAGCCAAACTAAAGATATAAATGAAATTTATAATTTATATAAAAATATAATTGATTTTGTTTTAGTATTTCCAAATATGGATACAAGCGAAGAATCAATAATTGAATTTAATAAAACATACAAAATTGAAATTCCATATTTGATAGATAGCACACAATCTATTTGCAAAAATTACAAAATTACTACTATTCCAGAAGTAATTGTAGAAAAAGATAGCAAGATTGTATATCGTGGCAGAATTGATAATAGCTACTTTGCTCCAGGAAGAAAAAGAACTTTAACAACTGAATTTGACTTGAAAAATATTTTAAATGAATTGCTATCAAATAAACTAATTATTAAAAAAGAAACCAAGCCAATTGGTTGTGTTTTAACATACAAGAAGGATCCAAAATGAAAAGATTATTACTTGTTTTTTTACTTGCTACATTTTGTACTTATAATTCAAATTCACAAGTAAATTACAGCGAACACATTGCACCTATTATATATAAGAATTGTACAAGTTGCCATAGACCTAATGAAATTGGTCCAATGCCACTTACTTCATATTCTGAAGTAAGAAAATATGGTGAAATGATAAAATTTGTTACTGATAATAAATCTATGCCACCTTGGCAACCCACAAAGTCATTTTCAACTTTTATTGCTGAACGTGGATTGACATCAGTTGAAATCAAAAATATTTCTGATTGGGTTGAATTAGGAATGCCCCAAGGTGATCCAAATAAAGAGCCTGCATTACCAAAATATTCTGATGGTTCACAGCTTGGCACTCCAGACTTGGTATTAAAACTATCTAAAGCATTTGTACACAAAGGTGATAACAAAGATATGTATTGGATTTTTGTATTACCTACAGGATTAACTGAATATAAAGAAATTGGTGCAATTGAAGTAAGACCTGATAATAAAAAAATAGTTCACCACGTATTGCTTGCAATTGATTCTCTTGGTGAAGCGAAAAAATTAGATGATGCCACTTCCGAATATGGATATGTGGGATTTGGTGGATTTGGAAGCAGTAATCTCAGACCTATGGTTGGATATGTACCAGGTGCTACTCCAACAATATTTCCAGATGGAATTGGCTTACCACTTCCAAAGAAAAGCGATATAGTAATTCAAATTCACTATGCCCCATCAGCTATTGAACAATTGGACCAAACAAGTGTAAATATATTTTTTAGAAAAGAGAAAGTAGAAAGGTATATGCAAAATTTTGTAATGTTACCGTTTTTTTTGAAAAATGGACCATTTATTATTAATGCCGATTCTGTAAAATCATTCAGAGGTGAATATAAATTGCCAGTTGATGTAACTATCTTTGCTATTGGTCCACATGCTCATTTATTGGGCAAATACTGGCGAGTAATGGCTGTGAATGAAAAAGGAGATTCAATTCCTCTAATTGAAATTAAGGATTGGAAGTTCAATTGGCAAAATTCATACTTTTTAAGGAAACCAGTTGTTTTGAAAAAAGGTTCAAAATTAGTAGGATGGGCTACTTATGATAATACAGTTAATAATCCTTTAAATCCAAATAATCCTCCTAAAGAGATTAGTTGGGGTGAAAATACAAGTGATGAAATGTTTTATTTGCCATTTTTCTATACAAGTTATAAATCGGGCGATGAGAATATGATTTTATCGGTAGAAGATGGAAGTGATATTATGCTAACAAAACAAAATTTAGAACTTAATCTTTCGCCAAATCCAGTAAGTGAAAGAAATATTACACTTTCGTTTAATTCAAAATTTGAAGAAAATGCAGAAATTATTATTTATGATATTTCAGGTAGAATAGTAACTAATATTAAAAGTAATTACTTAAACATAGGTGAAAATAAAATAGAAATTCCAATTGATAAATATATTTCTGGCACTTATATTTTACAGCTAAAATCAAGGAATTATGAATCAAATATTAGCTTTATTAGAAAGTAAATTAGAATTTAAATAATAATAAAAGACTTTCTCAATTTCGAGAAAGTCTTGTTTTTATTCAAATTCATTTTTGAGGTCTTTGTCTTTTATTATATAAGAAAAGGCTTCATCACCTAATTCTCTCACAAGTTCGTTGTCGTTTTTTCTGAATTGATAAACATAGCCCCAATATACAAGCAAGTCATTTTTAAAAGCATACATATAAATATCGCTTGCTTTGGGTGATGCACCTTCTAATAAAGTAACATAAACAAAGATATTAGCTCTTTTCATTCTGCTCAAATTCTCTAATTTAAAAATATTAGTAGTTTTAATATCAGCTTCTTTAAAATTTGCTAAAGTACTTCCTTTTGAAAGTTTTAAATTTGAATTGCTTATATTGTTTTTCAAATCATAATGCTTTAGGTTAACACTTTGATTCATGCATGAAATAGAAATAATTGATAAACAGCAAGCCAAAGATAAGAGTATTGTACTTTTTTTCATAGTTATTTCCTGTTTTTCAAAGCTAATTTATAAGCGTTTTCAATTGCTAATCCAAGTGCATTTTTATTAGCCATAGTGCTACTTTTGAATTCGTACAAAAACCCATAAGTTTCTAACTTATTTTCTTTTACTATAAAAAACATTTTATCTTTAAAAATGTTGTAATTTGCAAAAACAGTGCTTCTGCTTCTGCTACTGCTTCTTGAGTTAGTGTAACCACTTCCATTATATTGAACAATTTGTTTATTTGCACCATAAATGGTTTCAGCCACCTTACAATCATACTTCTGGTTATTAATTTCAAATTGAAATTCAACAACAGAAAGTGAATCATAATTATTAGCCATTATTTTGTTCAAATCATTTAAATCCATACCAATACTCAGGTTACTTATGTAATTTAAATCAGAAGAAATATCTGGCATATTATAGGGGTTGCAAGAAATTAAAGCTACTATAATAAAGAAAATAAATATAATCATTGATTTTTGCATTAGTTTACCTTACTACTTTTAATTAAGAAATTAGATATTTCAATCCCTAATTGATTAATTTCGGTATCGTCGCACCTTTTATATTCATCTAAGTTTTCCCAATAATACAATTTACTGTTTTTAAATGTTAACACAAAAAGATCAATATTATTTTCATAAACAATTCTATTAAATACTAATATGTGGTATTTTTCATTACTTGATTTTAATATTATATCATTTTCAAATACTGGATGTCTATCCAAATAGTCAACAACTTTTTCTAAGCTATCTCCTTTATTTATTTCCGATGCTAATCCATAAGTAAATGGGTCTGGCTGTCTAACATATTGAGGGGTGCATGAAATTGTAAAAAAAAACACAATTATTATTACAAATTTTAAGTTTTTCAAATTATAAGAATTAAATGATTTCATGAGTTTTAAATATTAGATAAATTAATGCAATAAGTAAAATAATTTACTTATTGCATTAATAATAGTTATTTATGAATAATTTAGTCTAGACCATATTCTTTTTTGGCATAGTCAAATGCTTCTTCAGCAATTTCTCTTAAAATTTGATTTTCACTTCTTGTAAATTGGTATGGGTGCCCCCAATAAAGTAAAGAGTCATTTCTAAAGGCATAGTAGTAAACTTCTTTTTTGGTAGCACCTGAAATCTCAGTCATAAAAACTTCGTATTTACCTTGATTTTTAGTATTCATTTTACTTAAAAGTACATTTTTATCAAAATCTACATCTTCTTTTTTGAAAGTAGTTAATGTAGTACCTTTAGAAAGGTTCAAGTGAGATTTTGTAATCATCTTTACACAAGATATAAGTCCGAACATAAGGAACAAAGCTATTATAATTCTCATATTTATATTTTTCATTTTATATTTCCTTATTTCTTTATTTTATAATAATTAGCAAGACCTTCGGAAATTGCCTGTGCAAATTGATTTATCTTATTAGAATAATCATTTTTAAATTCATACATATAAGCCCAATTTTCAAGTTTTCTATCTTTGAATATGAAGTAAAATGCATCAGTAGCTGTATAAGAACTATTGATATAAGAAGCTCCAGTTGAGCCATTTCTACTTGATAATCTCGAATCCTCATGATGATAATTTTCAATACCTGTTATAGCAATTGAATATTTTTGATTATCAAACTCAATATCAAAATTAGGCTGATCTTTGATGTTATACATAGAGTCCAACTTTGAATATTTCATTCCTTGTTTTAAATACATCAAATCATTAGCATAAGTTGCTTTTTTAGATCCACAAGAGCTTAGAAATACAAGAGATACTACATAAATAAGTATAACTATTTTTTTCATTTTTTTAACCTTAATCGTTTAACCAAACATTTGAAATCAAAACACCAAGTTCGTTTGTAATAGGATCATTACTTCTTTTAAAGTCATCAATATTACCCCAAAAATACAATTTGTCATCTTTAAAAGCAAATACAAAAACGTCATATTTGTCTCTAAAAAATATAGTGTATTCACCTTCATAAGTTTGAACCCATCTCTTATAAAAAGATACTTTGTATTTTTCATTGGTTGATTTTACAATAACTTCTTTTTCTATTTTTGGATCTCTATTTAGAGTTTCCATTACATTTTTATGCAAATCTCCTTTGGTAAATGTACCTGCATTGGCATATCCAATTCTTGGTTTACTACAACTATCAAGTAGTAAGATTAACATAATGCCTAATAAATAGGCTAAACCAATTTTTCGTTTCAAAAAACCACCTTTTGTAAAAATAAAAAATTTAACTTATTCAAATCTAACTATTAAATTTAAATAAAAAAAATTTTATTTAAATAATTCTATTTGATTTTTTTTTAATTAAAACATTTAGTATTTTGAAGTCTGATTTTTTACAATTATTGAATTTATTTAAATTATGACTAAAATTCTATATTTAATTATTTTTGCTATTACAATCTCACAAAATCTTTATTCATTAGAATTTCTTGATACAAATGATAATAATAAAATTTATCAGAGATCTAAATATAGTAATGCACCAAATAATGAAATTTCAAATACTTTAAATAGCAATTCCATTACTAATAATACTGGAATTAAGTTATTTCCAATTCCACAATGGGATAATGTAGAAAAAATCACTTCTAAGGAATATTATACATTAGATTATGTTAAAAGAAATGGAAATCTTGAATATAAAAGGCTATCTCAAGTACCTAATGAGTCTATTAGCAGTTTCGAGATTGGAGCTGAATATTATGAAAGTTATATGTTTATAGATTCAAGTAAAAAAAGAAATTTGATGTACTATAATAATTTCAATTTAAGTACAATAATTGCATATCATAATTTTACAAATGCCAACGACCCAAATATAGAGGCTAAAACATATTTAGATTATGGATTTGGTTTTGTATATTCAAGAGGTTATGGTTGGACTTTGAGTGAAAAGTCAAATATAAGTCTATACAAATCATTGGGTGTAAGTTTAAATCAGTTTGCAATTAGCACTTCTAATAGTACTTTGCTTGGTATAGGTGATTATTTTGAGACTGGGGTAAGATACCAAGCAAGTAAAAAAATAGCATTTTCAGTAAGTTATAGGGAAAATTTAACCCATTTTAGCTTAGGATTTGAAAATTGGGCATTGAGTAAAATTTTAGAAGTTGGAGGCAGTGGACTTTTAGATAAATTTATAACAACTATATTTGTAAATAAAAAATATCAGCTAACTCCAGTATATCAAATGATTTACCAATCTGCTTGGAGCTATTTGTTTTATTCTTTGAAAAAGCAAAACCCATATTTCCCATTTTCAAATAAAACTGAAGAATATGCTATTCCTGATAATAGATTTGTAGTAGGTATTAAAGTTAATATTTCAGATTCATTTAGATAGTTATTAAAGCTATTTTGAATATATTTATATCTTCACTTCTTTATCCCCACTTCAACAAGTTTGAAATCTAAGATTTGAGTTAATACTGTTGGGAGGATTTTTATAATAAACCCTCTTTTGCCTCCATTTATATAAATATTCTCTAAATTCATTATGCTTTTTTCAATATAGACTTTCATTTGTTTTTTTGTTCCAAATGGTGATGTACCACCAAATTGATAGCCAGTAGCTTTGCTTGCAGTATTTATATCACAAGGAACAATGCTTTTTGCTCCAATTTGTCTTGCAAGTTCTTTAGTTGATACTTCCAAATCTCCGTGCATTAAAACTACAAATATATTTTTACTTTCATCTTGCATTACTATTGTTTTTATAATATTATGCTCTTCTACCTTTAGCTCTGAAGCAGTATGAGAAGTTCCACCTTTTTCTAAATAATCATATTCATAAGTTTCAAAAGATATGTTTTTATCTTTAAGTATTCTAATTGCTGGGGTAATAGGGTAATTATTTTTGGCTGACATAAATATTTAATATTAGTTCAAAAGTATATTTTACAAAATTACATATAATTTTTACTTTAAGTAAATCAATTTTTGATTAATTATAAATTTAAAATCAAGAATAATAATACTTAAATCTTGCTTTTTTCGTTAATTGAATTAATAATTTAATAAATTCTATAAATAATGAAAAAAGTAATATTATTTCTAATTTTGGTTTCAGTTTGCTTAGTTAATGCTGAACCAAATGAATATAAAAAAATCTTAGTTGCTAATATAAAAATAAGCAATAAAATGGATTCAATCACAGAATACAAAGCAATGGCAGCTCTTACATTTGCAACTATGCTAACAGATAAGTATCGAATTATTAGCTCAAAATTAGTAGATTCTATTAGCCAAGAAGCATCAGCAAATGGTATAAAATTTACTGCAAAACAATTAGCCGAAAAGCTTGGTGCTGATTATATTCTCTTTGAAAGTATAAATAAGTTTGAATCTATGCTTAGAATTGAAATAGCATTGAGAGATACTAAAAATGAAAAAGATAAATATTCTGGAATTGGCTATTCTATGCTTAATTTCAGAAAAAAATCTGATGACTTACCACTTTATGACCCAACAATTCTAAAAGCAACTCAACGTGCTTTTGCATCTTCAGTTGGCGATAGTTTGCTCTATCATAATGTAAAAGAAAAGAAATTACAGGTTTATCCAGCTAAAGCAACTATTATAGGCGGAATTGAATATGAAGATAATACTCGCTTGCCAGCTTGGCGAATATTCCAAGATAAAATTTTAACTTCTTATGATGGATGTGAAGTTATGGTAGAAGAAGCCAAAAATTCGCCAAAGTTAGCAGTTTACGATTTGGCAAGTAGAGATTCTATTTTTACAAGATTTAAACTTTATGGTTTTGAAAATTATAATGCAGCAAATATAACTGAACTTGCTGTTTTAGAAAAATTTGAAGTGCAATATTATCTATGTGGCAAATTAGAAAGAAACGAAAAAGGTGCTTTGTTTGTTGCATATTTATTAGAAATAAAAGACAAAAATGTAAATGTAATTAAGAGTGAAGGCGAACAAATCGAGGAAGATAATACAGACAAGTTTAGAGAAAAAATTAGAATTGCTGTAAAGAGATTGCTATTCAAAAATGACTGATAACAACAATAATATTATAATTGCAAAATTCGGTGGTACTTCAGTAAAAACTATAGAAGCAATGAATTTAGCATTTAATATTTTACAAAAGCAAAATGGAAAAATCATAGCCGTGTTATCTGCTTGTGGTGGATACACTAATTTAATTATTGATTGTTTGCAAAAGGCATTACAAGGTGCAGAAGATGAATGTTTGAATTTAATTAGTGAGTTTGAAAACCATCATAATAATTTAATATATTCACTAATTATTGATAATAATTATAGAAAAATTGCAATTGAATTAGCTAATAAGTCTTACAAAATATTAAGAGATAATGCTAAAGGAACTTCAATACTCAAAGAATTGCCTAAAAGTATTGAAGATAAATGTATAGCTCAAGGTGAAATACTTTCATCTTTGATATTCTATTATTTTAGTCTATCTAATAATATTAATTGCTCATTATTAGACATTAGAAACATTATAACCAGAATAGAATTTGAAAATAGCGAAAGTGAAATAAAAATAAATATAATCGAGCTTAAAAAAGTATTACTTCAATTTGAAAAATGTGATTTGATAATTACTCAAGGCTTTATTTGCTGCGATGAATATGGCAATACTACTAATCTTGGAAGGGGTGGTTCTGATTGGACAGCATCTATTCTTGGCAGTGAACTAAATGTTAAAGAAATTCAAATTTGGACTGATGTAAACGGAATATTAACAAGTGATCCAAAATTATTGCCAAATGCTAAAACTATTGAAATAATGAATTTTGATGAAGTTCAGGCACTTTCATTTTATGGGGCAAAGGTACTTCACCCAGAAACGATTAAACAAGCCATCAATAAAAATATTCCAATTTATGTTTTAAATACATTTAATTCTAAAGAAAAAGGAACTTTAATATCAAATATATCTACAAAATCAGAAAAGCTTTTAAAAGCAGTGAATTTTAATCCTGATTGTAAATTATACTTTTTTGAATTAAGTAATAATTCTAATAAAAAGAACAGTCAAGTAATTTCACTTTATAATAAATTAATTTCACTTAAAATTCCTATTTATCTTTTTGAATTGAGAGACAATCAGTTGATTATTTTGCTAAAAAAGGATATTCAATTAGAAAATTATTTTGATATTGATACTTTTGAAGCAAAGTTTAAAGCCGTTGATGTAGAATTAGTTGCTTGTATTGGTTTGCAAAATCAAGTTTTAATTGATGATTACAAAATATTATCTTTTTTTAAAACAAAAGATTGTTTAATTTTCAATTATAATATTGAAACAAAGATATTAATTTCTATTTTTCTACCTGAAAAAGGTAAAGATTTTTACAATTTTATACACAAGCTAATAATTGAATAAATAATGGACTCAAGTTTTAATTTTGGCATTTTGGTAGTTGATGATGATATAATGATTTTGAAATTAATTCAAAAATTATTTATGAACCATTATGATGTAAAAATTTCAGTTTCTGCTGATGAAGGATTGAAAACCCTAAGAAATGGGTTTAAACCAGCTGTAATAATTGCCGACCATGTAATGCCAAAAATGAGTGGCTCGGAATTTTTGAAGCATGCTGCACAAATGTCGCCTTCTTCTACAAGAGTATTGCTTGTTGGGCATGGTGAAACTAAAGATATTCTACAATCAGTTGCCGAAGCAAATGCTTATATTTATATTACCAAACCATTTATGGAAATTGAATTACTTCAAGCAATTAAAATAGGAATTGATTATCATAAGCAAAATGGTATTGTAAAAAACTATCAAGAAAAAGAAGTAAAATTGGTTACTGAATTAAAAAGGCTTAATGGTCAAGTTCAATTACTAAATACAGAAAAGGCTGCTATTTTTGATGAAAGTATGAAAGCTATTGCTGCAATTATATCAGTAAATGAAAAATTTTATTTTACCAATCATACAAAGTATGTAAATTCAATTTCAAAAGCTATAGGCGAATTAATGAGATTGAGAGCTGATGTTATGGCTTCAGTTTATCTAACTACACAAGTTCATAATATCGTATCAATCAAAATGCCAGAACGCTTAAAACTTTTTAGCCCTTATGATATTGTAAATGAAGAGGATTTGAAAGCGTACCTAAAATACTATAATGAAAGTTTGAAAATATTAAAAAATATTTCTGCTTTCAAAGAGATTACTCCTATTGTTAGCCAAATTTACGAACATTCTGATGGCACTGGTATGCCATTAGGTATCCAAAAAGGTCAGTTTTTGATTGAAGCTCAAGTAGTTTCAATTGCTAATGTATATCATAACAAAGTATATCAATTAGAAGCTGAAAACTACCACCACTTGACAATGAATGGTCAATATGTGCAATCTAAAGACGAAACTGCGAAAAGACATCGCAAAGCTATTCAGTTTATTAGTAATAAAAAATCTTGGTATGATGAAAGAATACATACAAGATTTATGGAAATAGTTAATAACGGCTCCTGCCCTGAATTAATACCTATTCCCGAAGATTTAGTATTAAACTATATTGAATAATATCAATTATTAAGTATATTACTTTGTAATTAACAAAAAAGATTGTGATTTATTACAAAAGCTATTTCAAAATTCAATGAAATGGCTTTTGTTTTATCTTTATAAGTAAATTAAATTACTTCTGTTTTTGCTCTTCTAATATTTGCACCAAGAGAAATTAATTTTTTCTCCATAGCCTCATATCCTCTATCTAAGTGATAAATGCGATGTACTTCTGTTTCGCCATCGGCTATAAGTCCAGCGATTACTAAGCAAGCACTTGCACGCAAATCAGATGACATTACCGATGCACCCGATAATTTTTTGCCACCCTTAATTAAAGCAACGTTATCTGTTACATCAATATCAGCACCAAGCCTTATAAGCTCAGGAACATGTTTGAATCTATCAGGGTAGATAATTTCAGTAATTTTAGATACTCCTTCAGCTTTTAGCATATATGTAGTCCATTGAGCTTGAATATCTGTTGGAATACCCGGATAAACCTGTGTTATTATATCAACTGGTTTTGGATTTCCTTGCATTTTCAAATGAATTTTGTCATTATTTACATCAATTTCACAACCAGATTCTTCAAGTTTGTCGATTACAGTAGCCAAATGATAGGGATTTACATTTTCTAATTCTATTTCGCCCTCTGTAATTGCAGCAGCAATTAAATATGTAGCAGCCTCTATTCTATCTGGTATTGTAGTCTCGTCCACAGCATTTAGTTCGTCCACTCCTTCAATTTCTAATTGAGATGTACCAATACCTTCAATCTTTGCTCCCATTTTCACAAGCATACGTGCAAGAGCAGTAATTTCTGGCTCTAAAGCTGCATTAGTTAATAGTGTATTACCTTTGGCAAGAGTTGCTGCCATAAGTACATTGCCAGTTGCTCCCACGCTTGAAATATCAAAGTGAAATTTTGCACCTTTTAATTTCTCTGCCTCGGCTAAGATATATCCTTTTTCTACTGTAATTTTAGCACCGAGCTTTTCCAAACCTTTTAAGTGTAAATCAACTGGTCTTGGTCCCCAAGCACAGCCACCTGGCAATGATACTTTTGCCTTCCCAAATCGAGCAACCAATGGACCAAGTACATAAAAAGATGCTCTCATTTGCTTAACTAACTCATAAGGTGCTTCATAACTATTTATTCCTCTTGAATCAATAAAAAGCTCATTATCATTGAGTTCGCAAAATATTCCAAGTGAGCCAAGCAATCTTGAAAAAGTCCAAACATCTTTTAAATTTGGAGTATTAAATAGCTTGTAAGTGCCTGAAGCAAGGATAGTGGCTGGCATCAAAGCCAATGAACCATTTTTTGCACCAGATACTTTTACTTTGCCTTGAATCTTACTTCCACCTTGTACTATAAGTTTATCCATTTGTTTTGCTGCTTTAATTTGAAAGGAAAAAACAAAAATAACGATTTTTATACATTTTTATTACATTTTTGTTTTAGAATAGTTCAATAAATGATAATTCTACTTTCAAATTGCATATTAAGCTTTGAAAACTCTAAATGAATTAAACTAATTTTGGTTTAGAATATTATATTTTGTAATTTTAAATATAATACATTCTTCGTCACTCCGAAGGATCGATTGACCCAAGCGTGGAGCCTTAGTATTTGAAATTTGCATTTCAATCTAAATTGCTGACCTCACCCTCATTCCCTCTCCACGTCTGGAGAGGGACGAAATATTTACTGCAATTGTAACTATTATATTTATTATGTATTTAACAAAAATCTTTGCAGGGGTCGATTGACCCATTGCAGTGAATTTGCAATTTTTGGAGCTGTCAACCTGAACTTGACACGATTGTGTCTTGATTTAAGTTTTTACTGGTTTTGTTTTTCAAAGAGCGAATTAAGAGAAACCCTCTGTCAGCAAGCTGACATCTCCCTTTCAATAATGGAG
>JAYTXK010000358.1:0-3118 GCA_043743005.1 Ignavibacteriota bacterium | reverse complement strand
TTTACTCTTGATGGTAAAAAAATCGATTCGAGAGAACTTACATTTGAATTTGAACCAAATACAAATAAAAATGTTGTTCTAAAAGGCAAAGATACATTTACTCTAAAAGCCAGATTGAAATTAGCTGAAAATAAGGAAATTGTAAGAACAATTAAATTTGTTGGTAATGAATATATTTTAGATCATAATATAGATTTGCTTAATCTTGATGATGTTCTTCCACAAAGAGGATATAATTTAGCTTGGAATAATGGATTAAGGTATCAAGAGCATAATAGTGTGGACGAATCTTCTGAAGCAAAAGCAATGACTTCAAGAGGTGGAGAATTAGAAGAACTGAAAGCCGACGAAGATAAAAAGAAAGAATCTTCTCAAACAGGAAAAGTTGACTTCACTGCTGTAAAAATAAAATACTTTATGGCTGCTATAATTCCTACTAATTTTGATGGAACTACCGACTTATCTGGTACAAGAGAGCATCATGTAGATAAAGGGCTTATAGAAAAATATGAAATGAGCTATAGAGTGCCTTATAGAGGTGGTGTTCAAAATAATAATTTCAAAACTTACATTGGTCCGCTTGAGTATGAAACAGTTAATTCTTATGGCTTAGGCAGAACAATAAACTTTGGCTGGTGGATAATTAGATATATTGGCGAGTATTTTATGATGCCAATATTTAATTTCCTTCATAAGTTTATTCCAAATTTTGGTATTACAATTATTATCTTTTCAATCTTTATGAAGTTTTTACTTTATCCTTTAAGTATTTCACAAATGAAATCAGTTTCTAAAATGAAGCTACTTCAACCAGAAATGGACAAACTAAGAGCAAAACATAAAGATGACCAAGCAGCATCACAAAAAGCTACTATGGCATTATATTCAGAATATGGTATAAATCCTATGGGAGGCTGCCTGCCTTTGCTTCTGCAAATGCCAATTCTATACTCCTTATGGGCTGTACTTAGAACTAATATTGAATTAAGGCAATCTTCATTTATTTGGTGGATGAGCGACCTTTCTGCACCTGATGTGATTGTTAATTTTGGATTTTCGTTTTTGGGAATTACTGCAATATCTGGCTTGTCATTATTGATGGGTATTACAATGTTTTTCCAACAAAGACAATCTATTACTGATCCTTCACAAAAAGGAATGATGTATATAATGCCTGTAATGTTTACATTTATGTTTTCAAGTTTCCCTGCTGGCTTAAATCTTTATTACTTTATGTTTAATGTGTGGAGTATAGCTCACCAATATTGGATTAATAATCATTCAAGTAGCACTTTAACATTAGCTGAAATGAGAGCAGCACCTAAAAAAGAAGGTTGGTTTCAAAAGAAAATGAAAGAAGCTCAAATGCTTACCGAAAATCAAGGTAAAATTGCACCGAAAGGTGGAAATAACCAACAAAGAAACTTAAACAAAACAAGAAAGAAATAAGTATTGTTTACATTTAAATTTTAAAGCTCTTTTGAAGATATTCAAAAGGGCTTTTTTTTATTTGAAATAATTGTAAGTTTAATAAAGTGAGGAGTCAAGTGTTCGTATTGCATTCCCCCCTACCTAACCACAATCACAAAAATATTATTTGCTAACAAAAAAGAGGCTTTCGCCTCTTTTTATTTAATTCTACCTCACTACTTCAATCTTAAATATAGTGCCACTCTGCCTTAGCCTGCACAAATACAAGCCAGAAACAAGACGTGAAATATCAATTTGATTTTGCATTTCTTTGATTGGTATGTTTAAAATATTATTTCCTAAAATATCTTTAATAGTAAGTTCTTCGTTCAACTCAGGTTCGGAGCTTAGCTTTAAGTTTAGTGTTTCTTTGCTTGGGTTTGGGTAATAGCTAATGTTGTTTATTGTAGTAAAACTGTAATCAACGATATCCATTAAAGTAGGATTTGTATAAGTATAAAATGTGTTTTCAATGCCAGATGGAAAATAAAGAGTGTCATTTAGTAAAACTGGCGATCTAATTTCATCATCAAAAATTAATTTATTTGAGCAACTATCTTTATTAGGTATTATTTGGTCCCAATTGATTCCATGATTATTTGAAATGTATAATTCACTGAAACCTCCTTTCAAAACCATTAAAATATTATTTTTAAACATTTTAATATACGCTGGTGATGAAAATAGCCAATGTTTATTTATATATTTATTAGATTTATTATTGAGAATTGGAACCCAAGAAAATCCACCATCAATAGTTTTAAATATTTTTGCATAAAGCATAAAAGTGCTATCAGCATATACGCCACTATAATATCCTACTTGGGAATCCTCAAAAATAATTCTTCCAATTTTATTTAAAGGGAGATTTAATTTAGTGTAATTAGTATCATAAAATTTTGAAGAATATAATTGATAATCTACTTTTAATTCATCGGGTGGATTATAAAAATTGTTAGTTGCAAAAAGATAACTTATAGTACTATAAGAAATAGGATTTGTTTCTACTACAAGTACTTTGTTTTTTAATAATTCTGGGAAGTTACTTTTCTTTTTTACAAACTGAGTAAAATTAGAATTATACCAATAAGTGTTTTTATTACCAACAACTACCCAACCTTGACTCTTAAAATAAAAGAATTTTAATGCAAAAATATCATCAGTTAAGAATATTTGTATCTTGTCATTTGGGTCATTCAAGTTTATTTTGAAAATATAAGATTTATTTAATGAATCATCTAAACTATTTAAGTTTAAATCTACAACTGATAATGAAGTCTTACCTCCACAAAGTAGATATATAAAATTATCAATGATTTTGTAATCCCTAATTTGTCTAGGTGAGTAACTTTTTAAATAATTTTTATTTACGGTGTCTAGTTTGAGTACAATTGAGTCATTTAAAATACTTTGCCAAGTATTGTTTTTTTTAATTACAATAGTATTAATAAATTCTGTATCATGCCCAATTGCAAAAGTTCCAATAACAATTTGTTCACCTTTTAAAGAGAAATCCATATAATACATATTAATTGTTTCTGAATTTACAGAGGTACTTTCATTTGATAGATGATAATGAAGTATTAGATTTGTATCAATATGTGTCAATAGTCCATTTGGATAACATGGCTCTTGATAAACTTGAGAA
>JAYTXK010000357.1:0-1644 GCA_043743005.1 Ignavibacteriota bacterium | reverse complement strand
AGGAACTCTCCCAACTCCAATATCAGCTTTGTTGTCATTTCCAATTACTCTGCTATAAAAATCATCTGTACATGAAGAATAAATTTCATCAAAAACACTAACATCATCTATAAACTCGTAAGCTGGTACAAAATTCTTTGCTGTACTTTGCAAACTTCTATAGTCATAGTGTCCATCTCCCCAAAGTATCAAATATTTTGGTGCCTTTATTTTAGCATTTAACATTGAATAAGTAACATAATCTCTAATAGCTGTTATATCAGGAATACCAGAACCAAATTCATTATAAATATGATCGGTTCTAACTACACTAACATTCATTTTACTAACCGAATCTCTATATCCTTTGAATTTTAATGCTGAATTTAACATATCAGGATGAGTAATTAAAATTGCATCTGCATCTTGTGGAAGATTATCTTTCAAATTACCAAAATCTGTTTTAACTATATTCGGTTTTTGTAATTCAGTTGAAATGTAATATCTACGGATAGTATCTTTGCTTAAATTAGATTTAAAAATAAATCTATCTCCATCATTTGCATAATTTTTTAATAAAACAGGGTTTGAAATATCTGTAATGTCAAAAGCATATTTATTTGAATTATTAAATCCAGCTATATTATATTCAGTCATTCCTGATAATTTTGGGTCAGAATAGAAATTAATACTACTATTAATAGCATAGAAACTTCTTGGATAATGAATTTCATAAAAATCTAAATTAAATATTGCAGCTTGGCTTGATGAATTATTAAAATCAAATTTAATAACACTTCTATCTGAATTTATGAGATTTGCTTTTGATTTTATTGTATATTCACTTCTTGCACCAAATTGGCTTCCATTAGTTGAACCCAAAACTAAATTACTTGCTATTACATTACCATTTTCTGATATATTGCAATAACCTTGTGTAGAAGCCCTTTGTACTAAAGAAAAACGATAAAGAATTTCACCTGTTCTATCCAAATTATATAAAGCATTTTGCTCGGGTGCAGCAAAATATGATTTGCCTAAGTATTGCCTTCCTGATCCAGAAGGGTAAGGATTAAACAGCTCTTCTTCTATACATAATCTATGAATATATGTAGTTGGTTTATTTATTGCAATGCCAGATGGACTCTCTAATGCAATTGCTCTTTTACCATTATCACCACCCCAAGTAAGCATATAATAATTACTTTTTGAAAAGTAGTTTAAGTAGTGCTTGAATCCAATTTCATCATTTTTAATATAATGAAAACCATTTGCTGGGCTACCATAAAATACTATATTTTCAATTCCACCGCTTGCATTTTTGTTTACAACTATTGATTGCTCATTCATTTTATTAAGCATTCCATAATTAACATTTTCGCTAAGATTATCTCCACCATTGCCAAATATTTTAATTGAATTAACTTTGTCGTTTGGTATATTAATTCCTAAGCTCGAAAGTTGAGCTGCATCAATTACATAAACACCTTCTTGTGCAACTTCAATTTTAAACCAATCATTTTTATCATTTGCTTGAGTTGAATTGATTTTATCTTTATTATTGATTGATTTAGCATAAGCAGCCATATCATTAGCAAACATTATATTATTTAATGAATTAGCTCTCCACTTTTCAGCAATTTCAAAATTTAAAGTGTTAGATTT
>JAYTXK010000356.1:0-3074 GCA_043743005.1 Ignavibacteriota bacterium | reverse complement strand
GTGTTCCAATAATTAAATGTGTATATTCATTAATTTTTTCTAAAGGTGTACTTGCTATTTCATATAAATCAACATCACAATCGTTTTTTTTTAAAACTTCAGTCAATTGTTCAGCAACTATTTCAGTTACTCCAGTATTAGTACCATAAAAAAAACCGAATTTCATTTAATAACCTTTTTTTTTAATTTGTAAGTGTAATTATTTGTTAACGTAATATAAAAATTAAAATTTGAAAAATTAATAAACATTTCAAAAATAAATAATGCTTGATTTTCATAAAAAATTTATATTTTGTATTTAGAATATATGCTCAAATAATAAATAATTTTTTAATCATAAAGATGGAACTAATTTATGTTGGGATTTGATCTATACAAATACTATTCAAATAGTAAAGATCATCACATAATTCTTACTTTTAAAGGTGCCCTTTCTCAAGAAATTCTTGTAGAAATTGGTACTATCATCAAGAGTAAATTAATTATTGATAAACAAATAAAAAAAATATTTGCAGTTTTTGTTGAAATGGCTCAGAATATTATGCATTATTCTGATGAAAGAGAAATAGATGTTAGTAATTCAAAAGAAATTGGAATTGGTATCATTTTATTTACTCAAGATGAAAATAAATATTTAATAACATCTGGTAATATAGTAAAAAATGAAAAGTTAAATAGAATAGTTAAAAAAATTGAATTTGTAAATTCACATGATTCAGATGGTCTAAAAAAAGCATATAATGAACAAATACGTTCACCAAGGGAGTCAGAAAGTAAAGGTGCAGGATTAGGATTTATAGAAATTGCAAGAAAATCCTCAGGAAAAATTAATTATATTATTGACAAAGTTAATGATGAGAAATCATTTTTAGTTTTAACAGTTTCATTTGATAAAGGAGAATAAGTGGAAAATTTAATTATTGAAGGTAGCAAAACAAAGGCTAATATAAATTTCAATTCTAGTACAGGTATATTAGAAATTGGTGGCGAATCATATCCAGAAAACGCTTTAGAATTTTTTAGACCTGTTTATGATTGGTTAGAAAAATATTTTAATTTTTATAGTGGTGAAATTACTTTTAATTTCAAGATGATTTACTTCAACACAAGTTCTTCAAAAGCAATTTTAGATATTTTAGATCTTATTGAAAGTCATCATAAAAATAATGGAAAAATTACTGTAAATTGGTTTTATGAATCAGACGATGAGGATATTCAAGAAAGTGGCGAAGAATTTGCAGAAGGATTAAGTGTTACTTATAATATAATATCATATTAAATTTATGCAAGAAGATTTAGAATCCTTATTTTATCATGAAAAGAGCGTAATTCAAATTACTGAACAATTAAGAAATTCATCTTCAATTTCTCAAGATGATTTGTTTGATGCTTATGAAGATTTGGCTGATGAGTATAAAAACTTATTCAATCAGTCTATTAAAATGACGAGAATAAGTGATTCATCTCAAAGAAAATTACTTAAGGTGCAATTAAAGTTAGAAGAACAAAACAATCAAATTAATGTAAAAAACGAACAACTAAACACTTTAAATGGTACAAAGGACAAGTTTTTTTCTATTATTTCACACGATTTAAGAAATCCAATTCACTCAATTTTATTAATTAGTGATTTACTTAAAGCAAATTCTCATAAAATTTCACCTGAACAACTTGATGTAAATATATCAAAAATTTCTGATTCAATAAAATCTTTATATGATTTATTTGAAAACCTTCATAGATGGAGTAAAACACAAACTGGAACAATTGAATTTGAACCAGTCAATTTTAATCTACTTGAAGTAGTTGAAAGAGTATTCAAACTTCTAAAAACACATTCAGATAATAAGTCGATTAAGCTAACAAAATTACTTCCAGAATATCCTGTAGTTTTTGGTGATTTGAATATGATAGAAACAATAATTCGTAATTTGGTTTCTAATGCTATTAAATTTACAAATACTGGTGGTGAAATAAAAGTTTCACTAATTCAAACTAATAAATACAACAAAATTATTATTGAAGATAATGGAGTTGGTATGAATGAAGAAATTAAAAACAAATTATTTAAAATAAATGAGAAAATCACTACTAAAGGCACAGCAAAAGAAACTGGTTCTGGTATTGGATTGATACTTTCAAAAGAATTTGTTGAATTTCATAAAGGTAAAATTTGGGTTGAAAGCGATCAAGGGATTGGGTCAAGATTTATATTTCGACTTCCAAAAGAAAATATTGATTAACATTTAAATTGTATTATTTTAAAATTTTACCAATATCTCTATCTTATTATTTATTAATTTTAAACTACAATTATGATATTTGTGAAGAATTAGTTAATTTTGAATAAATTTATGTAGAACAAAGTGATTTTTTATGCGAGATTTAAACGTAATTATAAATAATTCTGAATTAGGTTCAGGTACTTATGGAGCAAGCATAGGTGTAGAACAAATTAAAAATGAAATCCGAAAAAGCCAAATTCCAAAACTTAAAAACTCTAAACAAATTGAATTCAACTTTGGCTCTTCAAATAAAATTAAAAATTTAGACAACAAAATAGCTAAAAACATCAAACAAATTTCTGAAAATTATACTAATATTGTTGAAAAACTAAATAGTGAATTAAAATTATATGACTTTAATCTAATTATATCAGGTGACCATTCATCTACTGGAGCTTATTTAAGCTCTTTTAAAAATTTGTATAAAGATAAAACAATAGGATTAATTTGGATTGATGCTCATGCCGATTTACATTCACCATTTACTACTCCATCGGGCAATATGCATGGAATGACAATTTCAATTGCTTCTGGAAATGATAATATTGAAAACCAAATAAATTCACCTGACATTGAAACTTTAAAATATTGGGAACAATTAAAAACTCAAAGCATATATAATCCAAGTATAAAATTGTCAGATTTAGTTTATATAGGCATAAGAGACATAGAAGAACAAGAAGTTAGTCTAATTAATAGTGAAGAAATTAGTGTTTTTTCATGTGAGAAAGTAAATCAAAAACCTAAAGAAGTTGCATTAGAAGTATTAAATTATTTAAAAAATGTTGA
>JAYTXK010000355.1:0-10256 GCA_043743005.1 Ignavibacteriota bacterium | reverse complement strand
CCCTCCACCAAAGATTTTTGATATAAAATCAAAAATCGGGGAGGGAGAAATTTATACCAAACACTTGACTCCACGCTTTGCTCGGAGTGACGAAGAAATACAAAACCAGTAAAATCCTGAATCAAGTTCAGGATGACACTAAAAAATATAGCAATTTACTGCAAAATACTGCAAAATATCGCCTAAGTGCTTGATAAATAATAAAGTGATTTTGCAGTAGATTTCTTAAAGTCCTCTCCTACTGGGGAGGATTTAGGTGGGGTTCTTAATTAGTTCTTTTAAACACAAATACCAAACACTTGATTTCTCCCTTATGGTTGAAATGACGAATTAAAAAAGCCATATTTACTGCAAAACACTGCAAAATTTCGCCTAAGTGCTTGAAAAATAACAAAATGATTTTGGAGTTTCTTGCTGTATTAAGCCCATCTACAGTCGTGGAGAGGGGTTTGGGGTGAGGTCGGCAATGTAGTTTGAAAAACAAATTAAGAACCCCACCCCGACCCTCCACCAAAGATTTTTGATATAAAATCAAAAATCGGGGAGGGAGAAATTAATACCGAACACTTAGGCTCCACGCTTTGCTCGGAGTGACGAAAACAAAAAAAATACAAAAAAAAGCCTTACTGCTATTGCAATAAGGCTTGAAATCAAAGAGCCACTTGTCGGACTCGAACCAACGACCTGCTGATTACAAATCAGCTGCTCTACCAACTGAGCTAAAGTGGCACTCAAGAGAGATTCAAAAATAAGGAGAAATAATTTTTTAAGCAAGAACTTTTTTACATATTTAATAAAAAAATATAAAAAAGTATCATTTTCTTTACTTTTAGATTTAATTATATACTTTTTTCATATATTTGTAGATTAGTTTTAGTAAATATTAAATTAAATATGAATAATGAAATTAGAATAAATAGTGATAAAGCACCTGAACCAGTTGGACTTTATCCACATGCCCGAAGAGTTGGGAATTTGCTTTTTCTTTCTGGTGTTGGTCCAAGAGAGAGGGGTACAAAAAAAATACCCGGTGTAGAATTAGATATTGATGGCAACATTATAAGTTATGATATATCTTTGCAATGTCATTCAGTATTTCAAAATGTGCTTTATATACTTGAAGCAGCTGGTTCAAGTTGGGAAAATTTAGTTGATGTTACTGTTTTTCTTACAAATATGAAAGATGACTTCCCAATATATAATAAATTATGGGCAGAATATTTCAAAGATAATCTTCCTTGTAGAACTACTTTGGAAATCAATTGTTTACCTACTCCAATTGGAATAGAATTGAAATGTATAGCAACTATAGATTAATATTAAAATTATGGAAAAAAAAGAATTAGCACTCAAAGTGTATAATGCAATGTTTGAAAATGATAGGTTTAGCAAGTGGTTAGGAATTGAACTTGTTGAAATTGATACAGCACATTGTGTTTTGAAAATGAAGATTAGAAGTGAGATGTTAAATGGATTTGATATTTCACATGGTGGAATTGCATATTCACTTGCAGATTCAGCATTAGCGTTTGCTTCAAATTCCTATGGAAGGAAATCGGTATCTTTATCAACATTAATGAGTTATCCATTGCCAACTATGGAAGGTGATATTTTGTTTGCAACAGCAAAACAGCTTACAATATCAGAAAAAACAGCTATTTTTGACGTTACAATAACAAATCAGAGAAACCAAACTGTTGGAATATTTAGAGGTACAGTTTATAGAACAAGTAAAACTTTTGATTTTGAATAAATTTAGCAATTAACAATAAATAAAGAGCAAGTTATAAAAAAACTAATAATCATATTGATTATAAATTCATTTGGATTATTTTCTCAAAAAGACAATACAATTCAAAGGATAGTACCTTTGTTTGATTATAGATTAAACAAAACTGGAAATATTGGCTTTACAATAAGTAATTATGGACATTTGGGATATTATGATGAACAAAATAAAAGCAGTGTTGTTTACCCAAAAGGTAGTAAATCATCATATATTTTTGGTTCTGGCTTTTATTTAACTGGAAAATCTAATAGCAGACCGTTTTTGATTAAAAACTATGATATTCAAACTGCTCGTAGCCAATTTGTACCTGGTAGAATTGAAAATGGTAATTTGCTTGATTCGAGCAAAATTAATAGCTATCAAATATATTTTAGTTCAGATTATGATAAAAAAACTGGTACTCCTAAATTTGGTGGAGATGAACCAAACTGGCCATTTTGGAGAAGTAATATAAGTCAGTTGAGCAAATATCTTGGTGATTATGAAATAGAAAATTCTAAGAGAAGTAACAATAACAATTATATAGAGCCTGCAATTATATCTGATGATGATATATTTATTACATATAAAAATTCAGATTTATCTGCTTATGATAATAAAATTTTAGATTATAAAAGTTTAAATTTACCTATTATAATACAGGTTGAAGAATTGATTAATACTTGGAATATATCTGAGCTTAAAGATTGTGCCATACTCAATTACAAAATAATCAATAAAAGTTTAGATACTTTAATTGATTGTTACTTTGTTCCTTCATTTGATATTCATATAACAAATACAAATAATCCTTTTTTTGGTAACGATAATGATAATGCTAAAATAGTTAAATTTATTTTGAGTAATAGTACATTTCCAATAGGTGTATTCTGGTCAGATTCTAGTAATTATGAGGTGGGGCATAGTCAAAATTATTTAGCAATTGGATTGATAAATTCTCCAAAAGTAGATTTGAAAGGCTTTGTGATTAATACAAATAATAATATTTCGATTGAAGAAATATCAAAAAACAAATCACCAATTTTTATAGATCCAGATGCAGATTATTTAAATAATCCTTCTAAATTTTATAAAAAAATAAAGAGCAATGATGTGCTATTAGATAAAATGAAAACTAATATTAAAACATTATTTCCGAGTAATCAATTTTCATTAATGCCAAATGATACAGTTAGGTTTTCAGTATTGATTTGCTTTGCAAAACCTTTTGGAAAAACACTTCCAAGCGGTGAAGCTGCTGAAATGGTAAAATTAAACACTAATATCAAAAATGCTTTAGATAATTTTTACAAAGGTTTTGAATACTTAAGTTTAAATGATATTACTGATAAAAGAAATTACAAACAAATTAATAATGAATTATATATTAAAACAAATGCAGACAAATTAATTATTTATGATGTAATTGGAAAAGAATATCTACTTTCATCACAAAGTGAAAATGATGAATATAAAATATTTTCATTAGAAATCCTTCCAAAAGGAATGTATTTTGTAACAATTGATAAAATGAATATTAAGGTTTTCAAAGACTAAATAGTTTCTTGGCTTTTAGCTCCATCACGAGCCCAAAGTAATTTTGCTCTTAATAAATCATAATAAGAGCTACCAAGAGGTTTTATTAATTTAACTTTTGCTTCAGATTTTTTAATTGTAATTACAGTTTCATCTTCAATTGAATATTCTACTTGACCATCACAAACAAGATTAACCATTCCAGTAGGGGAATCAACAATTAAAGTAAGTTCTGTTGAGTCAGGTAATACAAGTGGTCTAAGAGTTAGAGTATGAGGAGAAATCGGAGTTAAGCATAGCACTTGAGTAGATGGGGAAAGTATTGGTCCACCACAAGATAATGAATATGCAGTTGAGCCTGTGGGAGTGCATACAATAAGACCATCAGCTCTATAATCTCCAATATGATTTCCATTAGAAAATGCTTTTACAGTTATTAATTTAGAAGAGCCTTTTTTCTCAAGTACAATATCGTTCAAAGCAAATGCTTTTTCACCATTGATAAATGTTTCAATTACAGCTCTTTCAACTAATCTATAATTTCCATTAAGGTAATCCATTATAGTTTTTTCAATTTCATCAACTGCATACTCAGCTAAAAAGCCTAACCTACCAACATTTACTCCCATAATAGGAACTTGTGAATTGACTAATTGTCTTGCAGCAGAAAGCATAGTACCATCACCACCAAAAGAAATTACCAAATCAGCAATTTTTCCATATTCTTCAGTAGGTAAAGAATTAATAAAACCAAATTCTTCAATATCCAAATTAATTGAAAATTTGGGATCAACTATTACTTTGCAACCAAGAGAGTTTAACAATTTTGCAGATTCCATAGCCCATTTAATTGCTTCTGGTTTTCGAGTACTTTCAAATAATGCAATAGTTTTCATATTAAGCTAATAATTCCGCAACTTCAAACATATATTCTTGTATTGATTTTTTGTTACTCCAAGTAGCAACCAATGGAGTGTAATTAATTTCATGATAAACTCTTCCAACCATAACATCAGTTTTGCCAGCTATAATTGCATCAACAGCAGCAACCCCTAAATGACTAGCAAGCACTCTATCTTTTACCGATGGACTACCACCTCTTTGAATGTGTCCGAGTACTGTAAATTTGGCATCAATTCCAAATGCTTCATTAAGTCTTTTTGCAAGCTCTGGAGCTCCACCTAATTCACCACCTTCACCAATAATAATAATTACTCTTGTATTTCTTCCAAGAGCATTTATCCTATCATTAATAATATCTATATCAGAAACAGCTTCAGGTACTGAAATGTATTCGGCTCCACAAGAAATACCGACTTCCATTGCTATATGACCAGCATGCCTTCCCATTACTTCCACAATGAAAACTCTTCCGTGTGAATCAGCTGTATCTCTTATTCTATCAATTGCTTCAGCAGCAGTATTTAAGGCTGTATCATATCCAATAGTGTAGTATGTACCAAACAAATCATTGTCAATTGTTCCGGGAGTACCTACTATTTGAGTACCATGCTCTACATGAAGTTGATGAGCTCCATGGAATGTACCATCTCCACCACAAGCTATAACACCATCAATTTCAAATTCTTTTAATGCTTCTGCAGCTTTTGCTCTACCCTCAATTGTCAGAAATTCTGCTGAACGACTAGTTTTAAGTATTGTTCCACCTTGAGCAATTATATTAATTGTTTTTCTTCTGTCCATTTCAAATAATTTGCCATCAATCATACCCTGGAATCCACCCATAATGCCATAGCATTGAATTCCACGTGCTAAACATGTTCTAACAACTGCTCTGATATGAGCATTCATACCAGGTGCGTCTCCACCACTTGTTAATAGAGCTATTCGTTTAATTTCTTTTTTCATAACATTTAATTAATTTTCTAAATCCACTTTTCAACAATATTCATCAAATATTAATCACAAAATTAACAAATAAATCAATTAGAATACTTAGAAAAAACAAAAAAAGTATTAAATCGTCAAATAAATTGAATTAGAAATTTGATATGCCAACTATTTTTTATATCAACTTATAACAAATGCTAAATTATATTTTTAAAATAATAATTAGAAAAAAGTCAAAGATTTATATAGGAATAGAAAGCATAAATTGTAAATCAACTTGATAAGAAAATTAATATGAAATTTAATAATTGTTTACTAATAATTATATTTACTTTATCGTTTAGATTTTCAATTGCACAAAATAATAAAATCATATTAATTGGTGATACTCAGCGAACTTTATGGTTTGAGTTGTTGTTTAGAGAACAAAATGAAGAAATTAGACAATTAATATTTCCTCAAATTGCAATTGAAAACCCAAGCAATATATTTATTCTTGGTGATTTAACCTCATGGGGAGCAAGCAAAGACGAATGGGAATATTTTGATTCTATAACAAAACCAATTAAAGCCAAAAATATTCAAATTTTTCCAGTTATTGGTAATCATGATTATTTTGGTAATAATAAAACAGCACTTTATAATATTAGCAGTAGATTTGATGATTTTAAAAATTACACTTGGTACTGCAAAGAAATTAACTCGATAGGCTTTGTAATGTTAAATTCTAATTTAGAGGAATTAAATAATAAAGAAAGAAAATTGCAAGTTATGTTTTTAGATTCAATTTTGAATTATTATCAATCAAGCCCAAGTATCAGTAAAATAGTTTGTATGTGGCATCACCCATTATATACTAATAGCACAATATTGAGCGATGATTACGAAGTTAAAAATGAATTTATTCCAACAATTTATAAGTTTTCCAAAGTTAAGCTCATTGCAAATGGTCATTGTCATAGTTACGAGCATTTTAAGTATAGTGGGATTCATTACTTAGTAAGTGGTGGAGCAGGAGGACCAAGGCAAACACTTTTATCAAAAAATAATTCAAGACATAAAGACTTATTTAAAGGAAGTGAAATAAGAAAATTTCATTATTGTATTTTGGAATTAGTTAAAAATCTTTTAAAAATCAAAGTAATTGCTTTTGATGAAAATACAAAACAATGGATATTATATGATAACTGGGAAATTAATTAATATTACAACCTAAGCCTAAACTAAACATAGTATTTCCTTGTGGATAAGTAGGTATTGTAAGGTTTTTAGAATATCCAAGCTGGAGCTGAAAATATAAATTCTCAAAATTAATTTTTGAAGTAATTGCTGGTTCAATTAATAACATTAATGGAGCATTTGAAACAATTTTGTAGTCTCTTAAATCATCAGGATGTATTATACTTTCGTTAATATCACTTGAAATATTATAATTATTAAGTAAAACAATTCTAGTTGAAATTGAATATGTAAAAATACCAATTTTTGAACTTAATGATGGCTGCACAAAAAATTTATTATATTTTAATTGATTTTTATAATAATAGATATTCATATAGTTTGAGTCAAATCCAGAGCTAAGTTGGTTGTGTATACTTCCTTGTCCGTATCCTGCATATATTTCAAATAAATTAAAATTATCTAATTTTTTGTAATATCCAAAAGCTAATTCACCTAATGAATTATTTGTTTTATAATTGTAATTTATAGGTTTGCTTGAATCATCAGGATTCCAGATTACAGTTGTTTGATTAATATCATGTGAACAATAAAAGTAATTTCCAGATATAGTTAAATTGTCAGTCAGACTAAAAGCTGATTGAATATCAATTCCAGAATGATTAAAAGATGTATTGTATGATGCTCCTAAATTGAATTGATTTTTCCCATATAAAGCAGGGACATTTTGAGAATTAGAGAAATAATAATAATTTGCACATGAATTAATTATAAGTGAAATTGCTGAAATCAAGATAATATTTAGAATTTTATTCAAGAAAGTTCCTAAAAAGTTTGATTTAATTTTAATAAATTAACTAATTAATTGTATTTGACAAAGTTATTTATTTGAAGAATTTTAATATCATTAAGATTATAAAAATTGAATTGAATCAATTTTAAAAACATAGTTTTATAAGTAAATTGAAAAATAAATTAAATGATAATGATTAATTAAAGTTAAAATTCAAAAATATTAAAACTAAATTTTAATTTGAATAGTCAAAGTTAAAAATTATGTAACAATTTATTAAAAACTATTAGAATCTATGAAAAATTTTAAATATGTTATTTCCTTGTTGATATTCTTTACTTTTTATTTAAGTACTTATGCTCAAAATGACCAAAAATTAGTTTTAAGCAAAGGAACTGTTACTGATAGTCAAAGTGGAAAACCTCTTTTAGCTGTCGATATTGAATTTACTGATGCTCAAGGAAATAAAAAACGTACTAAGTCTAATGAAATTACTGGTAAGTTTGAACAATTATTAAATGCAAATGAGACATATAAGGTCTTATTGATGGATGATAAAGTCTTAAGAGAGTATCAAGAAATTCAAACTAAAGGTTTGGAAAAATATTCAGAACAAAATATTGATTTAATTGGCAAATCTTTGTTAGTTGGAATGCAAATAAAATCTGGGAATTTATTTGAAACTTCTTCAACTAATCTATCTGAAACTGGATCAAAGTTCTTTGAAGATTTGAAATCTATTATGAGATTTAATCGATCGATTAGTATAGAAATTAATGTAAATTCAAAAGATACATATTCAAGTGCTAATAAAGATGAAGACAAATTAAAGAAACTTGTAGTCGGTAGAGTATCATCAATTGAAGTTATGGTAATGAAATGGGGTGGTTTGAAATCCAAAGTTAAAATGAAACATAATTTTGAAATTGAAAAAACTTCAAAGGAAAAATCAGACGATGTGATGGTTACAATTACTTTAGTTGAACCTATTAAATAGATTAAATTAGAACTATTATATTTGCTAACAAAATATAAATTCTCAAATTTATTTAATTAAATTACTTTTATTTTTCTAAAATTAAATTATTTACCAATTATTTTGTATTTTTTACGTCTAAAACAAAAATTTATTTATTATTCACTATATGCTTATACTTAGGTAGCTTTTATGTCAATCAATGATGCTGTAATTACTCCAAATGATTCTATTAAAAATGAAGTTGAAACTTCAACTCAAATTGGAACTGAACTTATAGAAGAAAAAATTTCATCTGAAAATTTAGTAACAAATGAAATCGTAAACGATGCTGTTGCTACTGAAGAAACAAATACTAAACCAATCGAAAATGAAAATACGATTGTTGAAACAAAATCTATTGAATCTGTAAAAATTGCAGATACTGATTTTTCTCAAATGGTTAACACAGCAAATGTTAGCGAAGAAAAATTAGAAACAAAACAAGAATTGTTAAAAGTTGAAGTTGAAAATCCTAAAACAAAAAATCCAAATTTGCCAGACTATGACAAATTAAACGATATATTTGATGAATTGAAAACTATTAAAGAAAGTAATGAAAGCATAGAAGTGCAATTAAGTGAACGTATAACTGGTGGATTTAGAGCTATTTATAAAGAAGCTCCACTTTTTTTACCAAGTTCACATTTTGCAAATGTTAAGAAAACCGAAGATGAAGACTTAAAAGCAGCAGTTGGTACAACTGTAAAAGTTCAAATATTAGATTTAAAAGATGTAGATGGTAAAAAATCAGTTGTTGTAACAAGAAAGAATTTGTTAGCTTCTGAAACATTAAATACTTTGAATGTTGGTGATAAAGTAACGGGGATTGTTTCATCAGTGCCAAGCTTTGGTGTGTTTCTTAAAATTGGTGGAGTAGAAGGGTTGATACATGTTTCAAGACTTTCTCACGCTCATATTGATAAACCATCTGATTTATATAAAGTTGGCGATACTTTAGAAGCAATAGTACTTGAAATTGATAAAACTAATAATAAATTAGCTTTAAGTAGAAAGGAATTAGAGAAATCACCTTGGGACGGAATTGCAGAAAAATATGTAATTGGAAGTAAAGTAAATGGTGTTGTTCGTAGATTTACTGATTTTGGTGCTTATATTGAATTAGAGCCAAGCATTGATGGTTTGGTAAGAATAAGTGAAATTTCTTGGACTAAAAGAATAAAACATCCGAGCCAAATATTAAAATCTGGTCAAGCCTATGATTTCCAAGTTGTTTCGATAGTTGAAGATAAAAAAGCAATTGGTTTGAGTTATAAAAGAGCTATTGATAATCCATGGAATGATTTACTTGCTCGCTACCCACAAGGGTTTGAGACTAAAGGCGTTTTTTCTCAAATGATGGATAAAGGTGCTTTAATCACTATTAATGATGAAATTGATGCATTTATGCCTAAAAGTAAAATGCGTCCATTTATGGCTGGAAACAAATTAGCTATTAATATTGGTGATGAAATTGAAATTAGAGTATCTGATTTAGTTCCAGAGAAAGAGTCTATGATAGTAGTACCTGTTCTAAGTGATGATCAGATGGAAGAAATGGAAAAAATGAGACCATCTAATGATAATAAAGATCGTGGACCAAGAAATTTTGAAAAAAGAGAATCTAATTCAGTTAAGATAGATGCTTCCTTAGATGCAAATTCTAATTCTTCGTTTTCACTTGGTGATATGTTGTCTTCACTTTCAATCGAAAAATTGAATAAAAATTCTTAATTTTATTTTAGGTATTGATAAATTATAGTCGGATTTATACTTACAATAGTAAGATTTAAATCCGACTTTGTTTTTATTTTACAAAATAAAATCAGTTTAATTACTTTTATATAAAATCAATTTGTCATATTTCAAGTTTTATGAAAAGATTAATAAAATACCATTTTGCAATATTTTTTATTTTTGTTTTTTGTTTTGAATTAAAAACTCAAACTTTGCAAGACATAAATGAAGGTACTCAATTACCAAGTTCTCAAGATAATAAGTTTTCACCTCAGCAAGATACTGCTTATTTCCAAGCTTTAAAACTCAAGCTTCCAATTGATGTTCAAATGAGAAATTTTATTGCTTTATCTGATGTTAATTGGCAAAACTTTATT
>JAYTXK010000354.1:0-4506 GCA_043743005.1 Ignavibacteriota bacterium | reverse complement strand
CAAAGATTGTATATATTTCGCGAGTTCCATTCGACATTTCTATCCTTAGATAATAAAGACCATTAGCTGCTATTACACCATTAGAGAGCCTTCCGTCCCATCTATCAGTATAAACAGTATTTACTGTTCTTTGCTGATTGATTATTGGCTCTGCAACTATTCTATTACTTTCATCATAAATTCTTATATCAACTTTAACATCTTGAGGTACTTTATAAACTACTTCAAGAACTTCATCAATTGGGCTAAAAGGATTTGGTGCAACAATTTGAATGTATTTTGGTATCATATCTTTTATAAGAGTATCAGTTCTTACACAAGAATTTTCGCAACATATCCTAAATATGACACTATCAGGCAATCCTAATGGTAAATTCCATTGATAATACTCATTAATCGCTTTTAATTTGTCAATAAATCCAAAATTATATCCACCATCTATTGAAAAATATAAAGAAACTGTATCACATGCGTATTTGATATCGCTTTGTTTCCATCGTATTACTTTATTTGGAGAAGCAGTTGCAATTGTATCTATTTTTAATGGAAAAATTGAAGGCTTAATTGGTAAAGTAAAAACTAAGGAAGTTAATGAAATTCCAGCTTTATGATTAACAATTCTCATTCTCAAAAGTGAATCTTTGTCTTTACCATTAATATTGAAAATATCCAGACAAGGAGCAATAGCATCAATTGCAAATTTACCATTATTGTAATAAGGTACTGTTCTTAAATTAGTCCAAGTACCACTACTAACCCAATAATCAAGTGAAATAGAATCTATACAAGCTACATCACCTGTTATATTAAAGTTATCTCCACTTCTTATAATTTTACTTGGTAATGAATCAAGTACTACATCTAAAGTTTGAAATCTTAAAATAGCAGTTGTATCATATACAACTTTTGGATTAGTTGAGCTAGCAACAACAAATAGACCAATTTTACCTATAAAAGTAGTATCAACGGCTAATTTATAGTGAACTTCATCAAGATTATTATCAATATTCTTTCTAATAATATATGGAATACTATCAATTGGGATTAAAATTTTAGAAGTATCATTAAGTTTTTTAAATTTTTGGAAATAAATGTCAACTTTTCCAGATTGAGAAAGAATATTTTTCCAACTAATATCAATATAATCTCCTAAACAATATTGAGTCTTAGGAGTTGGTGTCCTTGGAGCTATAACTTGTAAAGTATTTTGTAAGGGCATTCCTAATACATAAGTTCTTTTATAAGTAGTAACTATAATATCATTTTTGCCATCACCATCCATATCAGCAATTGTTGCAGCAGAAATAGTTTCTTTGTTAAATTCTTTCACAAACAATGTATCAAATGGTTTCCCAAATTTGAATTCAAAACTATTATAATCTCTTATTCTAAGAATCATAATTTTAGAACCATCTACAATCACAATCTCATCTTTACCATCAGGGTTTTTATCTAAGTCATTAACAGCAGCTACCCAGCCATTCATTCTTTGTGAGCATAATGTATCAAAAGGAAATAGTACAGAATTTGGAGGAGAAGGTTTGTCTATTGTTTGAGTATTGTATTTTAATATTATTAATTTACTTGAAGGGTATGCAAATTCTCTTGTTGACTGTGTTACAACAATTTCATTTCCAACATTATTAGGGTAATATGGTTTCCATTCATTTGAGGCATTACCATCTATATTACCAACAGCTACAGACCATAAGTGGTTGCTACCACCAGTAATTGGAGGAGCAGTAATGTCATTTGGTAAAGTAATTGGGTCGCCTTGATTGTCATAAAGATGTAATCTTGAAGTTCCTATCGATCCTTCAATACCTTTATATTCTTCAGCAACTAAAATATAATTTGCTTCTGGCAATACACCATTATTTAATTTGACAAAGTAATTTCTAAGTTGTGGTCTTGTTCCATTCACCCTTTGAGTCATTGCATTTGGATCAAAAAGTTGGTCTAGAGGATTTGAACTTAAATTTAGTCCGATTAAATAGGGTTCATTTGTGGCAGTTTCAAAAGTAACAGGGTTTTTAATTTTTATATTCATTGTAGGACTTAGGTAATTTGGAAACAAAACACCAATTTTGTTATTACCCAAATCGGAAATTGATGCTTGGTTAAAGCTAATTTCAGGTCCAAAAGTTAATCTATAAGCAATATCATCTGAAACATCATAAGAAGGATAATTTGGAAGTTTTGTGTTACTATGGAATTGAGTAAATCCTCTCAAAAAAGGTGCAATAATTGGAGCTCCATCAGCTGCAGTTGGCTTTGAGATATTCATTGTTGCATAAATAATTAAGTCATCACCATTTTTTTTACTGTAAATTGGTTTTACACCAGCAAAAATATTTGGCTTATATAGTCTCATATCAATTGCAAGTCTTTTTAATATTTTAGAGTTATTTGAAATAGCATCAAATCCAGCTAAATATGCAAATGCCAATGTATCTTCAGATTGACTTTCAATTGTTTCCAAGCCCATTACAACAGGGTTTTGTGTTGTATAGTTAATCCCAGTATTCAAGGTATCCATCAAAACTGAAATGCCTTTAATTAACTTAATATCATCAGATTTTCTTTTAATAAATGTTCTTCCAGCTCCATCAACTACAATAATGTCATTGCCAATTACTGCTGCCATTTCATTTGGAGCATAAGGAAAGCTATCAAATAATTTACCATTATTAATTATATTACCAATAAGTGGCTCAATATCGCCAGCAATTACATCAGTTGACCATTTAACAACAAAAGAATCTAAAGATTGTGATTGAGATGGAAATAATACTCTTCGTGTACCTTCAGGATTACCTTTTGGATAAAGCCAATTTGCAGGACTTGCAGGGTAAATTTGTGCATCTAATTTGTCATTTATTAAAAATAACAAACATAAAAAGGTTAATATATATACTTCAACTGATTTAATATTCAATACTTTAGCCATTTTAAACAACTTTAAGTAATTTTTCATTTATGCACCAATGCAAATTAAGTAATTTCATCAAAACTTCATAATCATTTAATAAATATATTTGAGATTTATTAATTTTATTCAAATTTTTATTAATTTAAAATAAACATCAGCATAAATTATACCAAACAATATTTAATGTAATGCAAAATAAACTATACTATTTATATGGGTATCAACTGTTAAACTATTTACTTTGTTTATTAATTTATTGAATTAATATAACTAAACCTAATAATTTTCATATTCATAAAACAATTATTTACTTAACTTTTCATTAATTTACTTAAAAATAAAATATATTATATTTTATTCGTTTATTTGATAAATATATGAAACTCAATATAATTTTAATCGTATTAATTGAAAAAGGAGACGAAAATGCCTACAATATCTATTGAAAGTAATGGTAGATTAGAAAAAACAGCAATTTACTATAATGGTGAACAAATAAGTGGCGTAAAAGAATTAATGATAAATTTAGATGAAGATGGCACTTTTGATGCACTAATACAATATCAAGGTACTGATGGACAAATTCATAATAAACAAATATTTGCTGATTATATAGCAAACTTAAAAGTTGTTGAACCAAGTTTTACTGAAGAAGATGCTCAAGAATTACAGCTATTAACGATTGAAAGTGATGGCGATATTGAAAGCTGTAGTGTTTTTATTAATGAACAATTGGCTGATGGAATAGTTAGCCTATATGTTCATATAAAAACTGGGCAATCAGATGATACAAAATCTTCTTTACTTACTATGTTCAAACCCAAAAAGCCTGTGAATATGATTGGGTCTGAATTTAAATCAGAAGTTACATTTAGAAATGAAAACAATTCAATAGAAACAGAGGAAATATTCTAATGAAAACAAAAATTAATAGATTTATCTCGTATAGTGCTTTGTTTGTAGCACTTATAATTTTGATTTTACCTGAATTAGCTGAAGCAAGAGGTGGAGGTGGAGGTAGAGGTGGTAGCTTTGGTGGAAGTAGAGGTGGTGGTGGTAGATCTTTTAGTAGCCCTCGTTCAAGTCCAAGCCCTACAAAAAGTTTTGGTGGTACACGCAGTACACCAGCTCCAAGTGCAAATCGTAGTATGAGTTCAGCTCCTTCTGCTGGTCGCTCAAGTTTTGGTGGGTCAAGGATTTCAAATGGTAGTGCCTATACTAGTAAGTATGGAGTGCCAAGACAATCTACTCCAATGACAAGAACTGGTGCAAATGGAATGCAGCAAAATTATGTTGTTCATAGCTACGGTGGTTATGGTTCTGGTTTGATGACTGGCTATATGCTTGGACATAGCTCTTGGATGTGGGGTATGCCATTCCACCCAGCCTATTATTACTCAAGACCTTATGAAGTTATGGGTGCAAATGGTGCAATTGAAGTTTATCCCCCAACTTTTTCTTTTGGAAAATTCTTTTTTACTTTGCTAATCTTTGGGTTAATCTTGTGGTTAATAATTAGATTATTCAAAAGAAGAACTTCTACAAATGGATATGGTTCACAAAGCTCATTTAAT
>JAYTXK010000353.1:0-14150 GCA_043743005.1 Ignavibacteriota bacterium | reverse complement strand
TAATTGATATTTTGTTCAAACGCAGACCAGATCCTATTGCACACTTTATATGTGATAAAATTTATCGTTATTTTGTGTATTCCAATCCTTCTGCTGCAGACGAAACTATTATACTCAATTTGGCAAATATATTTAAAGCTAATAATTTTAATTTGAAACCAGTTTTTATGACTTTGCTAACTAGCCAAACTTTTTATGATAATGCAAATATTGGAATACAAATAAAAACTCCAGCAGATTTAATAGTTGGTTTAGGTAAGTTATTAAATGTAAAATATGCAAGTGTCAATCAAGCTATGTTTGATATGGAACAAAAACTATATAATCCACCTGACGTAAGCGGTTGGAAGGGTTACCACACTTGGATAAGTACAAAAACATATCCAATGAGAGTTATTCATACAAGTGCCTTAATTAATTTAGCTAAAAATTCAGATTTGATAGCTTTGGCGAAAAAGATTCCAAATCCAGATAATGCAAGTGCTTTTTTAGATGGGATTTTAGAACTTACTTTGCCTGTTAAGTTATCAACTATAAGAATAGATAGATTAAAGGCAGTGATGCTTGGTGGGGCAGGATTAAATGATCAAACTTGGAGTAGTCAAGTAAATAGTGGTAGTGATTCGGTAGCAAATGGATTAAAAGCATTGTTACTCGAAATAGTTCGTGTTCCTGATTTTCAATTAGCATAAATAAAGGAATAAAAATATGGAAAGAAGAGACTTTATTAAAGCATCAACTGCAATCGGAGCAGCTACTTTTGCATCTCCGTATATTTTAAAAGGCGATTTGATTGCTACCCAACAAATTGAACAATTAGATTTTATGGCTAATGATAATATTATGATTATCATTGAATTAGCTGGTGGAAATGATGGATTAAATACTATTATGCAAGCTGATAGTGATGTTTATCATAATATTAGACCTGAAATTGGAATAGCTTTGCAAGATGCTAAACAATGGGATAAAACTGATTTGTATATGCACCCAGCTATGGTTACAAACTTGTACAATGAAGGTATGATGGGGCTATTGAAAAATGGTAACCTTGCTGTATTGGAAGGTGTTGGCTACGATGAATATACTATGTCCCACTTTAGAGGGCAAGATATTTATGGAAGTGGAATGCTTAGCACCGACCCTAAAGTAAAACTTTTGGAAGGCTGGTTAGGTAGATATTTTGCAACAAAATTACCAAATTATCCTTTAGTAATTCCAGAGCATCCTTTGGCAATTAATATAGGTGGATATGTGCCATTAGCATTTAGAAGTAAAAACGCTGAATTTGGTATAGCACTTAATAATATAGATAAATTTTACCAGCAAGGAGCTGGACTTACGCCTAAAGATGCACAATTAGCAAAAGCTTCATTTTATACTGATGAATATAATTTTATTCACGTAGTAGCAAAACAATCTGAAGAATATTCTAAAGCCATAAAAACTGCCAATGATAAAGGTAAAAACATGGTTCAGTATGGTGGAGGTTTGGGTGATAAGTTAGGTATGATTGCTAAATTAATTTCTGGTGGATTGAAAACAAAAGTATATTATGTCCAACAAGGTGGGTATGATATGCACATTCAAGAAATGAGAGATATAGCAAGTGGTCAGCATCCTTCATTGCTTGCTGAACTTTCAGGTGCAATTTCTAATTTTATGAAAGATGCAACTTTGCAAGGATTTGTTGATAGAGTTGCAGGGCTTACTATTACTGAATTTGGTAGAAGGGCTCACGAAAATGGAAGTAGAGGAGCCGATCATGGCTCTGCTTGTGTACAATTTGTTTTTGCTTCTAATAAATATCTTGATGGTGGAAGAAAAGGTAACAGACCTGACTTGAACGATTTAGATGAAAATACAAATATTAGACATCAATTTGATTTTAGAAGAATTTATACTGATTTCTTAGAATCATGGTTTGGAGCGACTCCTCAAGAAACTGAAACTTTATTTGGTGAAAAAGTATTTCCAATAGGTGTTTTGAAACAAAGAACAACTGGTGTGGAAGGTTACTTGGAAACATACAATCAAAAAGCAATTAAAATTACTCCTAACCCAGTTTCAGAATTTGCAAAATTAGAATTTGAATTAAAAACATCTTCTAATGTAGTTGTTGAAGTATATAATTTAAAAGGATTTAGACAAATAGAATTCTATAATGGCAAATTAGAAGCTGGTATTTATAGTTACAGAATTACTTCTTTGCCTATTGGAACTTATATAGCTAATGTTGCTGTTGATGGTAAAAGATATGTTGAACAATTTAATGTGGTTAGATAATTAAATATATTATAAGCATATTGTTATTAATTTCAATAAATTTATTTGCTACTGCTCCCTGTGATAATTCAGGGAAGCAGCAGCAATGTATTGGGAATGCACTTACTATTAAAGTAAATCAAGGCTTGGGTGCTCAATATGTTGACATCAAACCCTCAGCATCTTTAGACAAAATTACTGATAAAATGACAGTTGAAATGTGGATGAAACCTAATATTGATGCTAGTCATATTCAATATATTGCTGGAGTATGGGGTCCATCAACTGATGTAAATGATGTTTGGCAATTATATATTGATGTCAATAATTATTTAGTATTTGAAATAAATGGAACTAATACAAAGCTAAAACAAATCGACAATACTATTGTAAATGCTGATTTATCTGGCTATCTTGGTGATTGGTTTCATATTGCTGCAGAATTTGATGGAGCTTCTCAATTTGCTTCTTTATTTATTAATGGGATATTAGTTAATAGAACTACTAACTCTACATATCCTGCTTCTAAATTAAGAGTTAGAGAAAATATAAATCTTGGAATCCAAATTGGAAGTACAAATGCTTTATCTAATAATACAAATGGAAGAACATTTAGAGGTACACTCGATGAAATTCGAATTTGGAATAAACTTTTGACTACTACTGAAATAATTTGTCAAAAAGATTTATCATTAAATGATCCAACTCCAAATTTACTTCTATATTATAGATGTAACGAAGATCCAAATGTATTTCAATTATGCGATGCTTCAAATAATGGTAATATTGGTTTTTTGAGAAGTGGTGCAAGATGTGAAGTAAGTGATAGAAAAGATTCATATCCTTATATTATTGATGCTCCTATTTTTCCTGATACAGTTAGATGTGCTACTTCAAAAATATATACTGTTACAGTAACTGATACTTCTTTGTGTGGCAGTCAAGCAAGATTAAGAATTATTGATTTGCCCCAACATTTTAAGTTTAACCAAAATTTTGTAAACTTAAGTCCCGGTTCGCCTACAAGTTTTACTTTTAGTTTAAATACTACCTATGTTGGCAAAATTTCACCTCGAATATATATTGATAGAAATAATAGATGTGGCAATACTGTTTTTCTCAGAAGAATTGACATAATAAGAGAAACAGATTTAAAAAGTAATGTTGACTCTTTGGACTTAGGTATTGTTAAAGTTAATTGTCAGGAAGAGCCTTACAAAGAAAAAACTTTTCAAATTTGTAATAATACAAATAGAACTGGAACATTTTTAGATAAAGTAATAAATGGATTTGTATTTGGCAAGCCAAAGTTTTTTAATGTAATTAGTCCTACAAATTTTCCTTATAATCTCAAACCTGGTGAATGTGTTGATATAAAAGTGAGGTTTTATGCTGGCGATACTAGTATAACTTATTTTGATACTTTAAATATTTTGTCGAATGATAATTGCCCCGGTGGTGGTAAAATACCTATTAGAGGATCAGTTGAGCAAGTTTTAAGACTTGATAAATTTGGGGTAAAAAACCAAAAAGCAGATTCAATGGATTTTAAAACTATTTGTATAGGATATTTTGCTCCAGCTCAACTTTATGTTTGGGAAAATTTGTCAAGTTCTCAAATCCAAGTGGTAGGGTTTAAATTACCCCAATATTTTGAAAGCTCAAATACTAAACTTCCTTTTAATTTAGATGTCAAAACAAGCTATAGGGAAAGATATATAAGGTTTGCTCCAACTGTTGCTGGTTTCTTTCAAGATTCAGTAGTTATTTTGGTTAAATCTGGTGCCTGCACAGTACGGCGAGTAATCTATGTAAAGGGAAGAGCAATTGATACCAAACTTGATTTTAAAGTTTCATCAGTTGATTTTGGGAATGTAATTGTTGGACAAGAAAAGACTGTAAATGTAGATGTAGTAAATCAAGGAAATGAACCTATCACTGTTCAATTTTATTTAAAAAGTGGTAGTAATTATTTCTTAACTGGAAATAAATCACTTACATTAAATCCCAGCCAAACTGGTTCTTTCCCAATTACTTTCAGACCTATTTCTGGTCAGCTATACCTTGATGAAGTATGTTATTTTGAAGTAAAGTGTTTTGAATCTAAGTGTATTTCTATTAAAGGAACTGGAATATACGAACGGTTTTTATTTGAACCAGAAGAGATGCGAACAGAGAATGTAATTGCTTGTGGCTCCCAACTTGATACTTTATTTATTAAAAACAACTCAGGGGCATCAGAAACTTTAAATACATTTGTTCTTTCTGATCCCGGTGGAAAGTGGAGTATAGTCGATCCACCTCTTAATAATTTATCAGTTACTTTGGCAAATCAAGAAAAGCAAAGATTTATTTTTAATTATGCACCAAATGATATAGTTAATGATAGAGCTGATAGGGCATTTCTGAAATATAAAACTTTAGATACAAAGGATTGGGCTGCAAAATTATATGGCACTTCTGCTATTCCAAAAATGTTTTTAAGCGATAATACTGCTTATGGAACTATTGAAGTGGGTGATACTAAAAGAAAAGTTATTAATTTAGAAAATATTTCTTCTTTGCCAATTACAATAGACTCACTTGCAAGCGACTCAGGCTTTGTGATAATTTACCCTACAAATATTAAAGGAAGAATATTTTATCCAAGAGATACAATTCAAATTACTGTTGATTTCAAGCCCAATTATCCAGTTTCTTACGATGGATTTGTATATGCCTTTTCCCTTTCACCTTGTAAAAATTCAGTTAAAGGAATTGTTTCTGGCAAAGGAAAAGTTGTGCCTTTAGAAATCAATACTACAATAGTTGCTTATGGATTTGTAAAACCTTGCGACTGCTCCGAAAGGAAATTGGCAATGGCAAATAACTCATCTGTAATAGATGCAACTATCGATAGTATTTATATTGATGGTCAAGGTATAGCTGGGGCTTACCCTGAATTTTTCAAATGGAAATCTGATAATTCTCCAAATGGTACTTTCCCTTTTAAAATTCCATTCTCTACAGTTGATACATTGAGAGTGTTTTATTGCCCTCGCTCTTTAGCTTTGAGAGATAGTATAGTACATTCAGCAAAAGTTCATATTAAAACAAGTGGAAAGGGCTGGACTTTGGATTTCGATAGATTTGTAACTGGAAAGCAAATGCTTTTTCAAGAGCCAACTCCATTGAGATCAGATTTCCCTCCAACAAGAGTAAATTTTGCTGCAAATGCAATATATAATAAAGTTACAATTCCCGGAATTGATGTTAACCCTGCAAGAGATGGTTTGACAATTGATTCCATTACTTTTATTCCACAAGATTTGGTTTTTGTAGCTACTGATAGCTTAAAAAGAAAATTTCCAATCACATTAATTGGCAATGATACATTTAAAATTAAGGTAGATTTCAAACCAAAAGCTCCAAGATTGTATAATGCTCGAATGGTAATTCATTATAGCAAACCTTGTTTAACTACTGATACTACAATAATAGTTACTGGCAGTGGTTTTGCACCAGCTTTTGGATTAGGAATCGCATTTAATCCAGTTGGAACTCAAATAGATACAGTTAATATTATTAGTTGTGATACTTTGTTTTTGCCAATTTATTCTGATAGAAAAATCCCTGCAAATGCAGTTGATATAGTTTGCAGAATTGGATATGATACAACTTTATTTCATTATGTAGGTGCTAGCTCTGAATATATGAAAACTAATTGTATAAACATAGCACCAAAAATATCAGGCTATAATTCTAAATATGGTGGAACTGAATTGAAAGTAGAAAATTTCTGTCAAGTAGATTCGATAAAGCCTTTTGTAATTGCAAAATTTTTGGCAAACCAAAGAAAAAGTGTTGGCACATTGTTTAAAGTAGATTCAATTTCTTTTGATACAAAAGATGTAATCCTATATCAGATTATTGCCCAAACAGATAAGATATTTGTAAAAACTCAAAATTCTGATTTCAAAATTGATAATACAGCAAATTTTGATTCTGTTAGAGTATTGGATTGTTTAGATCGTGATATAACAATTACAAATACTGGTGAAGTTAAAATTGCAATTAATGAATTTATGACTTATCCAAGTGGTGTAACTTTACTTAGCTCTATTCCTGCAAAAGATGCATTAATTGCACCGGGCGAATCTGCAACTCTTACTTTAAGATATTGCCCTAAAAAGAAAAGCAAATTAGATGATAGCCTGTTTTATGAAACAATCAAACCTTGCTATACTATTGATTCCACTCAAATTGCTGGTATTGGATATGCTCCATTATTAAATATATCTACTGATGTTTCAGCCAATTTTATTACAACAAATACAATATCGGCTAATATAGGTGATACAATTAATGTTCCTGTTTATTTTGAAAAAGATTTGTCAGCTACATATAAGGGAGTTACATATTGGATTGAGAAATTTAATTTTGATGTTAATATTAATTACAACCCAACAGCATTAAAATTTATTGATGGTCAGCAAACAATTAATTCAAATTTTAAATTAAATAATTCGCCCGGCAAGATTGACTTGAATTTCAAAAATGTTGACACATTGAAAGCTGGAATTGTAGCACAATTGAAATTTATGCTTACTGTACCAGATTCGGTTACGAGTGATTTTAATATTAATGCTACAAACTTTACTACTGATAGCTTATTATTCTTAGATTTGATTGGTAGAAGAAACTTAGCTATTATAACAAATGGTCAAATGTGCAATTTGAGTACTGTTTTTTATACAAATAAAGTACCATTATTAAATCAAAACTATCCTAATCCTTGGAATGAAGGTACTACAATTGAATTTACAACTATGGAAAGGGGAGTAATTGATTTTAAATTATATTCAAGCACTGGTAGCTTGGTAAAAGAATATTTCAATGATGGTAAAGTTTATAAGCCTGGAAATTATACTATTTCAATCAAAAAAGATGAATTAGAATCTGGTACTTATTTTTACGAATTAAAAACTGGAATAAACAAATTCCAAAAAATTATGTTACATATTAAATAAAAAAAAGGAAAGTGCATTATAAAAAAAAACTTATAATGTATAATAAAAGGCATTTTCTCAGCATTTATGATTGCAACAGCAATACCTGATATTATTTTGGAAACCGATTGCAAACCGTTTGTTTGGAGTTAAATTTCATATTCATATTTTCGCATTGTGGCTTATTGTATTTTGTTAGTTTTGTATATCTTTTTGCAGTAATATAATATAGCAAAATCACTGCAATTACTGAAAAGAATATTGTTAAGTGTATGAAAAATAATAAAGTTACAATTGCAGTTGATTTTATCCTCCGCTGGCGGAGGAAATTGCGAAAGCAATTTGGGACTTGTAAAACGGAGGTGGATGAAACTGCTTTTTAAACCCCACCCCGACCCTCGCCCAAAGATTTTTGACATAAAGTCAAAAATCGTGGAGGGAGAAACCAATACAAAAAAGTCGTTTTCACTGCAAAAACTGCAAAGATTTTGCATAAGTCATTGATAATTAAGATAGTTGCATTTGCAGTAGATATTTAATAGATTGACTCAAAAATTAACAAAACTTAAAATATCTAAAAGTATAAAATTTAAATCTTCAATTTATAATATTTAATAAATAATCATTATTTTATAACTTTTATTGAAACTATTTTATAAGTTCAGAGTAATGTAGTAAATTGCTTAATTAAATTAAACAAATTATTTTATTATTATTTTATCGGAGTATTTATGAAGAACAGAATTAGTCTGTCTATTCTTTTGATGTTATTTGTTATTAGTTCACTTTCATTATTATCACAAGATATTGATAAATATACAAATGCAAATGATTTAATAAAACCAGATCCAAGTATTAAGATTGGTACTTTGAAAAATGGTATCAAATACTATATAAAGCACAATGACAAGCCTGAAAAAAGGATGGAACTTAGACTTGTTGTTAATGCAGGTTCAGTCCAAGAAGATGAAAACCAACGTGGGATTGCCCACTTTTTAGAACATATGTGTTTTAATGGAACTAAAAATTTTCCTAAAAATGAATTAGTAAATTTTTTAGAAAAAACTGGTGTTAAGTTTGGAGCACATTTAAATGCTTATACAAGTTTTGATAGAACAGTTTATATGTTGATGTTACCTACAGATATTAAAAAGAAAGGTATGCAAGTGCTTTCAGATTGGGCTCACAATGTATCGTTTGATCATAGTGAAGTTGACCATGAAAGAGGAGTTGTAAGAGAAGAAGAAAGAGTTAGAAAAAATGGTAATTCAAAAGCTCAAGAAAAACACTTTCCATTTTTATTTTACAAATCAAAATTGGCTAATAGATTACCTATCGGTGATACAAATGTTATAAAAAACTCTTCTTATGATGTATTTACAACATTTTATAAAGATTGGTATCGTCCAGATTTGATGGCAGTAATAGCAGTTGGTGATTTTGATGAAAGTTCAATTGAAAGTTTGATAAAAGATTATTTTGAAGAGATTCCTACAGCTGTAAACCCAAGACAAAAAGAAAGTAATAAAGTTGCTATGAATATAGAACCATTGGTATCAATTGCAACTGATAAAGAAGTAACTACTCCTATTGTTACAATTACTATCAAAAGAGAACGAGATATAAAGGAAGGTTCTTATGCAGAATTACGACAAAACATTGTAGATAGATTTATTTCAGAAATGATTTCTTTGAGAATGGATGAAGTAAGACAGAGAGCTAACCCCCCATTTCAAAGAGCAGGAGTGCAAATTGATAATAAAGAACTTGGAAATTATGCTGGGTTAAGTATTTTTGGCATATTAAAAAATGAAGATTTAATGAGAGGATATGGTTCAATATTAACTGAATTTTTTAGAGCAGTAAAAAATGGGTTTTTACAATCAGAATTAGATAGAGTTAAAAAAGAAACACTTACAAGTTTTGAAAATTTAGTTAATGAAAAAGATAAAACTCCATCTGGTACTTTAGCTAATGAATATATAAGAAACTTTTTAGATGGTGAAGCAATTGCAGGTATTGAAAGAGAAAATAATCTGATGAAAAAATTCTGTGATGAAATAAACATAAACGAACTAAATGAAAGATTGAAAAAACTTGTAACCAAAGAAAACATAGTTTTTACTTTAACTGCACCAGAAAAAGAAGGTGTTAAAATACCTACATCAGAAAAGCTAATTGAAGTTTGGAATCAAGTTTCAAATAAAACAATTGCAGCATATAAAGATGAAGTTTCAAATAAACCGTTTTTCTCAAAGTCTGTTACAGCTGGAACTATTTCAAAAGAAACTAAAAATGAAAAGCATGGTGTAACATATTGGACTCTATCAAATGGTGCTAAAGTAGTATTTAAATCAACTGATTTTAATAATGATGAAATTATTATGAGAGCATTTTCAGCTGGTGGGCATTCATTAGTTTCAGATGCAGATTACTATTCAGCTGCAGCAAGCGATGATATTATTAATTCTTGTGGTTTAGGAGAATTTAATAATATTCAATTACCTAAAGTATTGGCTGGTAAAACAGTTAGTATCAACCCTTATGTTAGTGATTATTATGAGGGATTTAATGGAAATACAAATAAAAAAGATATGGAAACATTTTTCCAAGCTTTAAATATGTATTTTACAGCACCAAGAGCAGATAAAGAAGGATATGAGGCTTATATTTCTAATTCTAAAACTTCAATTGCCAATCAAAAAGTAAGTCCAAATGCTGTTTATCAAGACAGTATTGCTGCAATTATGGGAGGTTATAATTTAAGAAGAATGCCACTTACACCTGAGTACTTTGATAAAGTCAATATGAATAAAGCATTAGAAATATACAAACAAAGATTTGCTAATGCAGGTGATTTTACATTTGTGTTTGTTGGAAATATTGAAGAAGCAAAGTTAAAAGAATTTTGTACTAAATACATTGCTTCGCTACCTTCAACAAGTGATAGAGAAACTTGGAAAGAAATTAAAATAAACGAACCTAAAGGTAAATTACATAAAGAAGTGAAAAAAGGTACTGATCCTAAGGGTGTAATTACTGTTGTTTTGCCAAGTGAATTTGATTTCAAACAAGAAAATAGATACAACATCATATCTTTAGTTCAAATACTTAATATTAGATTGAGAGAAGAGATCCGTGAAGAAAAAGGTGGTGCTTATGGAGTTGGTGTATTCCCTACATTGTCAAAATATCCTAAGTCTTCCTGCAAAATAACAGTAACATTTACTTGCCCTCCACAAAGAGTGGAAGAACTTTTGGCAACAACAAAAGAAGTTTTAAAAGAAGTTCAAAATAAATTAATTAGTGATGATAATTTAATCAAAGTGAAAGAGACTCAAAGAAGAGAAAGAGAAACTCAACTTAAAGAAAATAGAACTTGGATTGGTTGGATAAATAGTTCTCTTGTAAATGATGAAGACTTGAACTTAATTGATAATTATAATGGTTTAGTTGAAGGCTTAACAAAAGAAAAAATTCAAGAAACAGCTAAAAAATATATTAACTTTGATGAAATTAAAGAATTTATTCTTTATCCTGAAAAGTAACATATTGATTTAAATTAAAAATAATAAGGTAGTTGATTAAAATATTGACTACCCTATTATTTTCTCTTAAAAACATTATATGTTGGTAATTCTTTCACTAAAATAAAGTTTTGCATTACATATTTATAGTTTAAGGTATCATTTTTAAGTGATTCCCAACTTGTATTTGTATTAAAAATAAACAAATCTTTTTTACCTATTACCAACCATTTACTATTTCTCAAATCCTTATGAAATTGTAACTTATATTCAATTGGTATGCTTTCCGAAAAGTATAAACAAGATTGAATTAATGGCGAATACTTTGGGTTTTGAAGCATCATATTAATTGTATTACCACCAACACTTATAACATCTATTTTTTCATTTTGTTTGTAATTTATTTTTAAATACTCAACAATTTCATATTCTGATTTCAAATGACAATTGTTAAGTTCTTTGGAATCGAAAAACGAGTAATAACTATCAATATTAGTAAAGTATAAATAAACAGGTTTCCAAAGTATAACATATCTTGGTAAAGGACTAATTATTAATAGAAAAGTAATTAGAAAATACAATACAATTTTTTTTAATCTATTATAATTATTAAATTCAATAAATATTACATGATAAACTATTGCAAAACCAAAAGCTGAAATTATTGAAGTAAATAAATATATCCTTGAGTAATGATATTGAAAAAGTTTTTTTTCTACAAAAATACAAATGAACATTAGAACAAATTGCATTAAAACAATTGAGATAAATTTATTATCTGTATCTTTATTTTGTAAAAAACTTAATGCTCCAATTGAAAACAAAAATGCAAATGTAATAGAATAATTATCACCCAAAAATAATCCAGTCTTTTTAATAAATTCCTTAATTAAGTCTAAATTATAAGGTGGTTGATTAATATAATATATTAAGAACTTATTTGTATTTATAAATCCATTATATACCTCTTTATCCAAAAGTGGTAAAAAAGTAATTAAGAAAATCAAAATGGAGAAAAATGAAATTTGATAAATTTGTTTGATTTTCTGGTATATTGTGAATTCTTTAGTAATAAAAATATCAATAATGAATGGGATTACAATTACACCAAATGTAATTTTCAAACTAATAATTATTCCAATTAAACAACCAATAATAATATTATTGATTATAGATTTTTCTTTATTTAAGTAATAATGTATTATAATTGCCATAGGCAATGCAATAAAACTCTCGATTTGAGTTGTGCAAGAATAGTTTAATGCTATATATGAAAATGAATAGAATACTCCAAAAACATTAGCTGCAATTGTGTTGTTAGAAGAGTTTATTATTAATTTTCTTACACTATATATAGTTATTAATTGCCAAAAGTAATCAAAAAGTCTAATACCAATTATATTTGAATTTGTAATTTTGTGTATGAAAGCAAAAAAATAATAAATAGCAGGAGCTTTAATATCTATTGCATCTACATATAACTTACCTCCATTTGATATTGTTTTACCACAAATAGAAAATATAGATAAATCCAAAGAATATGGGAAGAAGCAAATTGGAAGTAATAATATTGAACATACTAAAAGAAAATAAATGCTTTCTTTGTTATTTTGGGTAATTTTATTTACGAACATTTAATTTAACTTATTCCTTTTATAAACAACATAAGTTGCAATTGAATCAATTTTAGTGAAATATTTTCTAATATAGTTAGAATTTAAAGTGTCATTTAATAAAGAATTATAAGACGAAATTGGTTGAACAATAAAATCTTGATCAGAAGTATTTACCAGAATGATTTTAGCTTTTCTAATTTCTTTTGATTGTATGTTGTAATATTCTACCAATCCTTCATTAGAATAAACAAAGCAAGATTGGGTAAGGGAATTATAATTATGCTCTTTTAATAGCAAATGAATTTTACAATTAAACATTCCAATAATACAAACATAATCATTTATATTCATTTGTGAATTAACAAATTGAGCTAATTTCAATTCTTCAGGTTTATTATATTCAAATTTAGATTTATTTGAAAAAAATAATTCATATTTATTTAGCGAAGTCAAATAATAATACATTATCTTAATACCTTGCATATACCGACTAATAGGGCTAAAAATTAAAAGTGATGTAATAACTAATATTAAAGTTGTTTTTGTAAAAGGTAGAAGAATTTTCCAATTTATTAATGTTAATATATAACTTAAACCAAAAGAGCTTATTATAGAAACTACAAAATAAAACCTTAAATAATGATATGAATAGAACTTTCTTTCAATAAACACACTTAACAAAAGCAAAATAAAAATTAAAGTAAGAAAAGTAAGGAATTTATGAATAGTTGTTTTGGCTTTGAAATTGTAAATTAATCCACAAGAAAATAAAAAGATAATCGGAATAGTTGTAAAATCAGCAAAATTTCGAATTCCATTTTTGAATATTATTTTAAATCCATTTTCATTTAAAGGAATATGATTGCTGTAATTGATTAAATATTTAATCATTAATTTGAATCCTTTAAAAACATTATTTTCAAATAAAATTAAAAATGGTAAGAAAAATGAAATCGTGTAAAATAATGTAAATATTAAAAGAAGTTTGTAATGTTTGTTGAACAAATAATCAAGTCCAAATGGAATAAATAGAACTAATAAAGTTAACTTTAAAGACGAAAACAAACCTAAAACAAACCCTTGAAATATGACTTTTGCAAATGTAGTTTTGCTTCCAAAATGTAAGTACAAAGAAATTGCTAAAGGAAGTGATAGAAAGCCTTCTGCTTGCCCAGTTCCACTAAACCCAATTGAAGTATATAAAACTCCATAAGTTAATGAAAAAAAATATGAAATCTTTTTGTTTTCAGAAATTTTAAAAATCAAATTACTAATTATAAGTATAGATGATAATTGCCATAGAAAATCAACAAATCTGATAAAGAATTGACTTGAATTTGTTATTTGAACAATTAAAGAATACAAATAGTAAATAAATGGAGGCTTAATATCAACCACATCTACATAAAGTTTTTTCCCATTAAATATGGAATTTCCAACAAAATGAAATAATGTTTGGTCGTTACCTTCTGGATAAAACAGAGTTGGTAATAAAGAAAGAATACTTATAATAAGTATATTTATTGAGAACTTGTGATTTCTATAAAATTTTAAAAACATTAAGTATAAAATTAATTTGAAATAAGTTAAATTAAAGTTATATTATATTCAAATATTTAATCTAAGTGAACTTCATAATAAAAACAATTTGGCAAGAAATAAGAAAGTCGGATTTAAAAAAATCCGACTTTTAATACTCATTTGTAGCGGAGGCAGGACTCGAACCTACAACCTTCGGGTTATGAGCCCGACGA
>JAYTXK010000352.1:0-2637 GCA_043743005.1 Ignavibacteriota bacterium | reverse complement strand
CAATATTGGAAATACTATCAATTTCATTACTTGATAAATTCTTTTCAATTTCATCAGTTAGATTTATTTTTGATAAAACAAAATTTGATTTAGAAATATCAACTCCCAAATCAACTAAAACTTTTTTAATAAATCCAGTTTCATTATTTAAAATAGTTACTTTTTGATTCTTGAAAAGTTCTTGAATATTAGTTGTTTCAAATTTTTGATAATTAAAAGCAATGTAAAAAATTCTTGAATTAATAGGAATAATGCTTCTAATATTTGAAAGCTCTTTTTCTGAAGAATCTTTTGTCATATAATTACTATTTGACAAAACAGCAACGTCAAATTTATTATCTCTTATTAGCTTGTAATTTGTAGTAAATAAAAAGTCATTATTTGTTGTTAAATTAAATTTGAATTTTTGTCCTTCCTGAGAATAGAATTTTTTATTTATTTTTACTAACTTAGTGTATTCAGGCATTTTTACACTTGATGAAATAGCAAATTTATATTCCGTTTTCTTAGTACAAGAAGATAAAACGAAAAGCAGGATTAACAATTTTAGTATATTATAGTTCATTTTTTAGTTAATATTATCAATAGTTTACAAAGTTAACAAATTTGGTATTTCTTTAATGATAAATTATATAAACAAATGAAAAATTATTCACATTCTAATTTAAAGCATTAAAAATTTGTTTTAAATTTTGTATGTTTGATACATTATGAACTCTTATTATATCTATCTTTTTGTTCAATAGGAGAGTATGAAAAATTAAAGTACTGTTATCTCTTTCAATAGGATTTCCAATTTTCAATAAATGATTTATAAACGATTTGCGAGAAATACCCAAAAGCATAGGCACTTCTAATGATTCAAATTTATCTAAATTCTTAAGTAATTCAATGTTATGATTTAGACTTTTTCCAAAGCCAATACCCACATCAGAAATTATTTTTTTAACTCCTAAACTTTTTGCAAAATTAATCTTATCTAAAAGAAAAGTAAATACTTCGTCAACTATATTTTCATAAAAAGGATTAATTTGCATATTTCGAGGGCTTCCATTTATATGCATAATTACTAATTCCTTATCATATTTAGCACATAGCTCGGCAAGTCTTGGTTCAAAAGTCAAACCACTTATATCATTTACAATATCTGCACCAACTTTGATTGCTTCAAGGGCTACATTATACTTTGTTGTGTCAACTGATACTTTAATATCACTTTTTAAACTTTTAAGTACTTCAATAACTGGTATAATTCTTTTTATTTCATCGGATTCACTTACATCCAATGCACCCGGTCTGGTGCTTTCTCCACCAATATCAATAATTTCTGCACCATCTTTTATCAATTGTAAGCAATGTTCAACTGCTTTTTGCTTAGAATAGTAGTTTCCACCATCAGAAAATGAATCTGGAGTTACATTTACTATTCCCATTATTTTTGGAAAAAGATTTACTTTTTTTATAATCATAAAATTAAAACTATTTCATTGGAAAGTTTGGCATTTCTTTAATTTTGTAATCACTTGGGATTTCAAATTCACTATCTTTTAATTTTTTTTGATTTACCTCTATTGCAGTCATTCTAAATTCTTTTGCAATTACTTCCATTATACCAGTAGAAGCCAATGAATTGCCTATGTTCCCACCTTTTACAAGTTCTGACATAGCATTAGTGTTTTTTAAAATTTTAATTAATTCATAAGCATTTAGATTATTTCTTATTCCAAAATCTGTAGCAAACCATACTTCTATTACTTTAGATGAATCATCTTTATAAATTAGCTGTTCACATTGATGCCCAGCTATAATTTTATGTTTCCCAGTGTTTACTGAAATATTATCATTTGTACTATTTTCTTTGCTCAAATCAATATCAGGAATTGTTATTTTCATAGCTATTTTTTGATCTTTAAATAAAATATAAGGTACTTTGTCTTCTCTAATTAATACTTCAAAATAGCCAGCAACTGGTATTGTTAGTCTGAATTTATTCAATTTACCTTTTGCATAACTATATATATCCATTGTATTATCATTATAATAAATATCATACTTTACATACCCTTCAAATTGCTCATCTGAGTGCAATTTTAAAGTACAAATAATAAGTAGTAATATAACTAAAGTTAATCTTTTCATAATTTATTTATTATTAATGGAATTTGACTGGAATAGAACTACCAGAAGTATAATCATAAAAACCCATTCCATTTTTTCTACCATAATGTCCAGCATTTACTAATTTTTTAAGTAATGGACAAGCACGATATTTGTTATCACCTAAGTCATTGTGAAGCACTTGCAATATATAAAGGCAAGTATCAAGCCCAATCAAATCAGCTAATGCTAAAGGACCCATTGGATGAGCAAATCCTAATTTTGCAACTTCATCAATTCCTTCTACAGTTCCAATATTTTCCATAAGTGTATAAATTGCTTCATTGATATATGGTAATAGTATTCTATTAGCTATAAAACCAGGGAAATCATTTGCCAAAACTGGTGTTTTTCCTAATTTTAATGTCATTTCATTTATTGCATTATAAACTTCATCGCTTGTAGCAAGTCCACGAATAATTTCAACCAACTTCATTACTGGCACTGGATTCATAAAGTGCATACCAATTACCTTATCAG
>JAYTXK010000351.1:0-5842 GCA_043743005.1 Ignavibacteriota bacterium | reverse complement strand
GCATCAACTACCAAAGAAGCAACTTCCAATCTCAATTCAGCAATTGCTTTTTCTTTACTTCTTTCAATTTCTCTATTTGCTTGCTCAATCATACTTTTCTTTTGAGCTTCAGCTTCAGTAATAATATTTATTTTTACTGTTTCAGCTTGCTCTTTACCTTTAGCTATAATTTGAGCTACTTGTTGCTGAGCATCAGCAAATTTTGCAGTAGCTTCATTTAATTTTGCTTGAGATAAGTTATTTCTTTCAATAGAGTCATCAATTGATTTTTGGATTGACTCTTCTCTATCTTTAATAAATTTTAGAATAGTAGGTAATAAGAATTTCCCTACAATTATCATCAAAACTAAGAAATTAACTATAGTCCAAAAAAACAAACCCGGTTTTACTGCTAATACATCCATTTTACCTTCCCTTTAAAAGTTTATACTTTCTAAATATACTCGCAGTTATTTCAAACTACGAGTACAAAAAGAAATAAATAAAATTAATTATTTGCCCATTAAACTAAAGCAAATGAAAAGTGCGAAGAAAGCAGCACCTTCAATTAGTGCAGCAGCAATAATCATCATAGTTTGTAATTTACTAAAAGCATCAGGTTGGCGAGCACCTGCTTCTAAAGCAGCAGCAGCTAATTTACCAATTCCTAATCCAGCACCAATCAAAGCTAAACCAGCACCAATACCTGCTGAAAGATGAGCTAAGTTTCCCATTTTAAACTCCAAAAAAATAAAAATTAAAGAAAATAAAAAATTAAATATCTATAAATTAATGGTGATGAGCAAGCTCTTTAGGATGCTCACCAATTGCAAGACCCATAAAAATACTTGTTAGCATCGTGAAAACAAAAGCTTGCAAAAAGCAAACTAACAATTCTAAAGACAAAATAAAAACTGAAAAAGGAACAATACCAATTGCAGCAAGTGCAGTTTTACTTACAATTATAACTCCAGCAAGTGCAGCTAATATTAAGTGACCAGCTGTCATATTTGCAAAAAGACGCATTGTAAGTACAAATGGCTTGATAATATAGTTTGACATTATTTCCAAAGGCAACATTATAGGAATCATATACCATGGAGCACCACCAGTTGCTAAGTGATGAATATAATGCCCTGCTCCACCTTCTTTTATACCAGCATAATTAATCATAATAAGTGCTGTAAACGAGAAAGCTGCATTAATCCAAAATCCAGAGGTAGCAGTGTGAGCACCTGGAATCATACCAATATAATTTAAAGTAAATATAAAGAAAAATAAAACTATAAAATAAGGTAAATATCTATCTGTAATTTTATCTGTTGGCAAATTTGGTCTAATTACACCATCTCTCAAAGTTTTTATTCCCCATTCCAAAAGTAAAGAAATTCCACGAGGTGCTTTGCCTACATTATTTTTATAAAAACTGGAAACTCTCATAAAAACTATTGATAAAAACAGAACTGCAATAAATTCAAAAGCTACAAAATTAGTAATTGATAAATCAATACTTGGTGCAACATCTTTAAGTTCATAAGGCTTGTTGCTTGCAGTAAAAACATTTTTCTTTTTTAAACTTACAACTTCTTTATGACCATGATGGTTTAATTCAGTATGAAAGAGTCCACTACTATTTAAAGCAGCTTCATTTGGATAGATATGCAAGCCATCTTCTACAAAAATGTAAGGTAATTCAAAAAGGCTATAATTACTCCAAGTAAAAGTACTGTGATCTCCCAAGCTACCTAATATTTCGGCAGATTCATCTGGCTTTTGTTCAGTATGAGTAGATTCTTGCACTAATGAGTGATTAGATATAGTTGAACTATTTTGAGCATTTTCTAATTGAGAATTGTGTCCATTATTTAAATTTGTATTGTTAATTTCAATATTATTAGCTAAATTTAAGTTTTGGCTACTGCTTTTAGACATTTTTTCCCTTATTGCATATTTTTATGACGCAAATATAAGAAATTATTTGTTATTAGCGAGATAAAAAATTTCCACAAATTGCAATAAAAAGTAAGAAACAAATAAGTACATACCAAAATTAAACATATCTAACTTCATTAAGGTAACTGCTCCCAATGCCATTCCAAGAAGCAAAACAAATCTAAACGCTATTAACATAAAATAAAAAACTAGAAATTTTTCTTCGCCTTGCTTTTTGGCAAATCTGAATATTATTAATGTTAAAATTACTTTTATTGCAACTATTACTAAGGCAGCAATAATCTCATTTGTCATTTTTCTCGCTCTTTTTAACCATTATTAAAAATGAAAACAATCCAAGTCCAAACCCTATAAATCCAAATAACATTACAAAATAGTTTGATTGATACTTAGAATCTAAGTATTTTCCAATTAAAACAAATATAATTACAGAACCAGCTAATTGGAAACCACCACCCATTAGTGGACCCAAACTTTTCATTAATTCTTTATCTAACATAAAATTTTAAATTTAAATATAATGTACTTTAATTGATAAAATATAACTATTTCAATTAAACAACTTCATTTGTTTTTTCAGCTTCTTCTGAAACTTCTTTAATTGTTTTTTTCTTTTTTTCTAAATACAAAGCCAATCCCAAAATGAAAACCATAAATATATTTGAACCAATACTTAAGTTTTTGCCAAATTCAAAGCTATTATCTGTAAATTTAAACTCAATTTTATGTTTCCCTTTTGGAACTATTACAGACCTAAAAGCATAATTTGTTTTGAATGTTTCAGTTTTGTTTCCATCAATATACGCATGCCAACCTTTTGGATAATAAACTTCACTTACAAATAGTAGATTGTTTCCAGAGGCATTAGCTTCAATTTCTATATATTCATTTTCAAATTTAGTAACTTTAGCACTAACTGTTGAATCGGCAGAATCAATATTAATAGGTAACTTTTCTTCTAAGAATGCAACTTCACTTGGATTAAAATTTGGATTGTTTGGTTCGTATTTCATTTTATTCAAAATATCAATAGGCTTAGCTATTTCAACTCTTTTCACAAATGTTGCTCTTTGTAAATATCCCGGATTAGCATATACCATCATACCACTATTAGATTTATAGATTGGTTCAGCTCCAAGATTTCTTGTTGTTACAATGTATTTTACATTCATCATTTTCCATAAAAATGGATTTGTAACATCATTTGTGCTTCCTTCACTTGCTACATCCATCAAATCTTGATATATTCTAAGCTTTGCAGAATGGTAACCATTCACAGTTTGCATTCTATAATATGCTGGTACATTTGGAGATTGAGAAGAAAGGTCAGCAATTCTATAAACTTCTTTATCCTGTTGGATAAATTCATAAGCATCATTCCTTTGAAAAACTTGTTCTTTAAGAGGTTTATCAGTTATTTCCATTGGTCTAAACCCAACTCTCCACATATCAAATACAATTAATAGTCCCAATGAAATAGTAGTTATGCTTTTAGGTAATTTTCCTTTAGTATATAAAAAGATTAAAAATGAAGAAACTAAAAGGACAAAAGCAGTTGCATACCAATCACTAATCATTTCATTCCAAATAAAGCCTTGAATTTGAGGTAAAAAATCACTTCGCATTTCTTGAGGAATTTGATTTGCAAATTTTGAACTTGCTATTGAATGGTAATATGAATCTTGAAACCCAATTTGGTAAATAAAAGCAAAAGCCAAAAAGAAAACTGAAAATCCTAATAATCCATAAAGGACTTTCATATTTTTAGTTGTTAAGTTCTCTTTCATTTTGAGTAAAGACGAAAGTCCAAAAGCAGCCAAAATTGGAAATGAAAATTGAATTAGTATCAAAGCCATAGAAGGAGCTCTAAACTTATTAAATGAAGGCACAAATTTAAAGAAAATGTCATATAATATTGGAAAAGTATATCCAAATGCCAATAAAACTGAAAATACTGATAGCACTGTTAATGTTTGTACAAAAATATTTTTCCAATTTAATATTATCCCAATAATTCCAAAAATCAAAATTAAAATCCCCATATAAGGAGCAGCATCTTCCATTGGCTTTTGCGACCAATATGTATGTAATCTACCACCATAATAGTTTGCACTTGGACCTAAATCTCTATATTGAGGGTATTTTTCTGCATCAAATTTCAGCTTACCAAACCCATAATAATTTGGAATAAGGAATGTAGCCATTTCAGCAGGCGAGAAAGACCACATTGTAGCATATTCATAAGTGTTCCCACCAGTTGCATCAGCAGGGCGATTAGTTTCTTTTGCAATTGGAGCTGAGCCTCGAGTGGAATAAGGAGTGTAATCTCTTGCAGCCAAATATCTATCTGAAGACATCAAAAATGCAAATATCCCTGCAACAGCTAATATTGCACCAGCTCTCAATATTCCTTTTACATCTTCTTTTGAAATTAATCTTGAAACTATTTCAAATGCAAAGTACAATCCAATTGCACAAGCAGAATAGAAAATCATTTGCAAATGGGCACCTTCAAGCATTAAATGAACTGCAATCATTAAAAATACAGAATTTAATAATGAATATTTTTTTCTTAATTTTTCTAAAAGCAAAAAGACATAAGGTAAAATACTAATTACAATAGGCTTTGTATTATGTCCTATCATTATCCAAATTATAACAGAAGTGGAGAAAGTAGCTGCAAAAGCACCAAAAAATGAAGGAAATCTTTCTAAATTTTTAGAACGCATTAAAAAATACATTCCTATTGCATAAATTGCATAAAAAGTAGCTACTCTCGCCGAATCATTTCCTAAAATATCACCAACTAATACAGTTATACCAAAAATAATTTTTGGAGCAATATCCCAAACTCTTTCGCCAGTTAATAATAATGAAGAATATGCAGGCATTCCAGAAAATATATTTGGTATCCACAATGGGAATTTGCCGCTTGCTTTTGCATCTGCAAGGAATGTTTTAAAACTATCAGATGCAATTGTATCGCTTGCATTGAAACCACCACCAAATATCCCTGATGATAGGAAAATAAAAACTGATACAATTAACATAAATACTAAAGCATAATCTTGATATTTCTCTGGAATTAAAGGTTTACTTTCTTTTTTATTAAGTCCTTGTTTTGGAGCAATTTTCTTAGCCATTTATATTTACCAAATTTTATTTTTTAAATGTATTTTAAATTTTTCTCAAATTAATAAATTTCTATATATTTTTACTTATGTTTAATTTCTAAGTTGTAATATGTTTTAAAAAAATATTAAGTAAAAAAGAATAAATATGTAGGTATTATGAAATATTTTTAATAAGTTTGTTTTGTAAGATTAATTTTAAGTTTAAATGTTAGAAAAAAACAAAGTAAATAAGAGAGATTTCGTTAGAGAAGGGGAGTCAAAAATTCAAGGTACTGGTGTATTTGCAAAAAAAAATATTCCCAAAGGTACAAGAATTATTGAATATAAAGGTGAAAAAGTTGATAAATCAAATTTACATCAAGACTTTTTAAGTGGAATAACTTCATTAATTTATGTTTTAAATTTGAATGATGAATTTGCTATTGATGGCGAAAGAAATGGAAACTTAGCAAGATTTATAAACCATAGTTGTGAGCCAAATTGCGAAGTTTACATTTTTGATGAAATTCCATATATTTATGCTATGGATATAATTCCAAGATGGCAAGAACTAACATTTGATTATAAATTGCAATCTTTGAGTGGAAAAAAACTTTCTAAAGCAGAGAGAATTAAATTACTGCCTTGCAAATGTGGCTCAAAAAAATGTAGAAAAACACTAATAGTTCAATAGAGTTTTAATTTTTATAAATAATAAGGTAATTATGAAAAATACACAAACAAAACTAAATACTGCAAAAGCTGGTTTATTAGCTGCTTCAGTATTATTTGCTTTG
>JAYTXK010000350.1:0-2778 GCA_043743005.1 Ignavibacteriota bacterium | reverse complement strand
TCCATATTTTTCAAAACCAGTAATATCTGTTTCAAGTTTGACAGATACAAGTTATTTTTATCAAAATCTTAATTCCTATACATCTTATTTTTGGAGAGTTGCAGCAATTAATGGAGATGGAACAACTGATTGGTCTAAAATATGGATTTTTAAAACTAATATTGGAGTTCCTAAATTAAAGTCACCTGAAGATAAATCTTTTAATTTAGAAGTAGATGGGAAATTATCATTTGAAAAACCAATTGAGGCTGAATATTTCCAATATCAAATATCAAAGTATTATGACTTTAGCAATATAGAATTTAAAAATACTATTAATAAAAGTCAAATTGCTAATTATAAAAATTTAGATGCTTTTGCTAAATATTATTGGAGAGTAAGGTCTATTCAAGAGACTGACACAAGTGAATGGTCAGAGAAATTCATTTTCCTTACAAAATCTTTAGTTCCTAAATTAACTTATCCATTAAACAATTCTATTAATGAAATTCAAAGTCTTTCATTAAATTGGCAACAAATAAAAGGAATAATTAATTTTGAAGTATATATAAGTGATAATATTAACTTTAATAATAGTCAAACTTTTACTAGCATATACACTAATTATGAGGCAAAAAACTTAAAACCCAACCAAGATTATTATTGGAAAGTTAAAGCTAATTATTTTGGTGGGAAATATGAGTTGTCTTTAGTTAACAAATTTACAACTTCACCAATTGCAACTTTAGAAAAACCGATATTAATTATACCTATCGATACAAATAATATCGCTACAAGAATAGAATTAAATTGGTTAAATATAAACAAAGCAAATAAATATAGAATTCAAATTTTTACAAATCATCTATTAGAAAATACTATTAAAGATTCTATTTTGAGAGATAATAAGCATTTATTAATTAATTTGGAAAATAATACAAATTATTATATTAGATTGCAAGCACAGAATGACAATGAAGTTAGTAATTGGTCAAACGTAGTTTCTTTTAAAACCGGGGATGCTGAGATATTAAATTTTCCAATTAGTATATATCCAACACATAATCAATTTTTAAATAGTAACTATGTAACATTTAAATGGAATTCAGTAATTAATGCTGAAAGTTATATATTAACTTTTGCTGAAAATCCTGAATTAACTAAAAATCTAAAAATTATTAATAATATAAATGATACTATTATTTCTATGACTTTAGATGATAATACCAAATTTTATTGGTCTTTGTCAAGCACTAATAAAAATAATAAATCAATAAAGTCTCCAGTAAATAGTTTCCAAATTAAAAATTCTACAAATGTAGTATTAGATTTGAACGAAAGTTTAATTAACATATTTCCAAACCCTGTTGTAAATAATACATTAAATATAAGATTAAATGAGCCAATAAGCAATGCTACATTGAAGATAAAAGATATAACAGGAAAAGAGATAACTTCGTATTTTTATAGAGAAAATATTACTGGATTAATATCGCTTAATTGTGATTTTTTAGTAAATGGAATGTATATTTTGGAGCTTAGTATGCATTCAGAAAAGCACAATCTGTATTTTATTAAAAATTAAAGAACTTACTCAAAAAATGATTAAAACTTATAAAATATTTTTATTTCTATTTACTATATCACTAACTTTATTAAATGCAAAAGATAAAATTAGTAATATCCAAGATGCACCTGAAATTAGGAAATATCCTAAAATAATAGTAAATACTCTAAATAATCCAGAACCCGGTTATATGTTTCTTGGGGTTAATATTACTGATATGGGAATAATGGATAATTATGGTAATTCGCTTGATACAGCAACTTTTAGAAAATTAAATTATGGTTTTGATTTTAAAGTAAATAAAAATGGAAAAATTACTTATTATGATTCAAAATCAAATAAATTTTATGAATTAAATAATAGCTATCAGATAATAGATAGTTTTGCAGTACCAGCTGCTTATGGTCATGATTTTCACGATTTTATTTTAAATGCTGATGGCTCTTATGTAATGTTAGCTGATGATTCCAAATTTGTTGATATGTCCAAAATTGTAAGTGGTGGAAATAAAAATGCAGAAGTGGTTGGTTCAGCAATTCTTGAATTTGATAAAAATAGAAATTTGATTTGGACTTGGAGTACTTGGGATCATTTTAATATTAAAGATGCTACTTCTGATGTTGATTTGAAAGAAAACTACATTAGATATAGCCATGTCAATTCTCTTGACAAAGATATTATTGATGGGAACTACATAATTTCAAGTAGGCATATGGATGAAGTTACAAAGATTAATAGATCTACAGGGGCAGTGATATGGAGAATGGGAGGAGATAACTGCAAAAACAATCAATTTACTTTTATTGGTGATACATATCTTGGATATACTGGCTTTTCTCATCAACATGATGCTCGTAGGTTGCCTAATGGTAATCTTTTGTTATTTGATAATGGTAATTTGAAAAATCTTCAATTTTCAAGAGCAGTTGAATATAGATTAGATGAAGTAAATAAAACTGTAACAAAAGTTTGGGAATTTTACCCTAATTATACTACTTATGCTTATGCTATGTGTAGTGTACAAAGACTTCCAAATGGCAATACATTTATGGGTTTTTCAGAAAAAATTTACGAAGTTGATAAAAACAATAATATAGTATTTTATGGAATAATTGATAGCAATGCTTCTGCATATAGAGCATATAAAACTGTTTACAATATGGCATGTGTTAATAAATCTCTTACAAAGAATGGACTTTTAGATTTTAACGAAACAAATAATCAAACTGATT
>JAYTXK010000349.1:0-5026 GCA_043743005.1 Ignavibacteriota bacterium | reverse complement strand
GTTACAACTAAAAATATATTAATAGAAAAAAATGTTACAGAAAAACTTACAGCAACACAAAACCCAAACTCAGATGTTTATTGGATAGCAACAAATATTGGATTCAAAGGTGAATATAGAGTTTATAAATTTGATTCAAATGGAATAAACATTAATAGCTATACTACATTAAAAGGAGACACAACTTATGACACAAGAAGCCAATCAAAATTTTCATTAAATACCAAAAAATATGCAAATATAGTTCGTTCAAAAAGAAAAATAGAATTGATGGATTTTAACAATGTTACAGGAACATTAAGTAATTTGATTTCTCTACAAACTACTTATGAAGCCTATGGTCTTGAGTTCTCACCAAGTGGAAATTATCTTTATGTAACTTGTAATAATAATTCCACTATTGGAAATAATGATGGTATGAGTTATTTAATTTCATTTGATTTGACAGCAAAAGATATTCAAGCATCTCAAAAAGTAGTAAAATCAATAAGTAATTTGTCTGGTTATAATTTAGCATTACTTGGTATGCAACTTGCACCAGATCTTAAGGTTTATGTTTCGATAGGTAACCAACAGTTTTTAGGAGTAATCACAAATCCAGATTTGCCTTTTGATCAGTGTAATTTTATATATAATGGATTTATATTAGGGAAAGGTGCTTGTATGCAAACATTACCAAATATTCTTTATCCATTAGCTCCATATTTAATTAATAAAAGTAATATTACTATTTGTGAAGGTGATTCATTAATTTTAGATGCAAATTTATCTCAAACTATTACTGTAACTTACTTTTGGTATGGTCCAAATAACTATATTTCAAATGACAAAGTATCAAATATACCAAATATCACTCCAGATAGAGAAGGAGTGTATTATGTAGAAGCAACTGATGGATTAGGTAGAAAATATAAATCTTTTATTAAAGTAACAGTTATACCTAAAGATAATGTAAAAATTCTTAGTGATAATAATTTTCAAATATGTGATAACAATCCAATTATATTAAAACTAAGTAAGAAGCCAAACAATATTCTTTGGAATAACAAATCTAAATTAGATTTCATTTCAATAAATAAGTTAGGAACTTATTCAGTTAAATATTGGGATATAAATGGCTCTTGCACTTTTACTGAAAGTGTGAATGTAACAACTGGATCCAAACCTAATGTTAAAATAAATATAATCCAAACTGGAGATGATTGCTTTACAGTCCCTTATGTAATATCTGCTGATAAAGACTACAAAACATATCTTTGGTCTAATGGGGCAACAACTAAGCAAACAAACATTTTTAATAAAGGTAAATTTAGTTTAAAAGTAACTAATGATTTTGGCTGTGAAGGGATTGATTCTATTACAATTAATACAGGCAATAAACCAATATTTTTAATTTCAGCTATACCTTCAAACACATTTTGTTCTGGTCAAAATGCAAAAATAGATTTACAACCCAAATTACCAAATAGCACTTATTTATGGAGTACTGGTGAAACAACTGATAATATTAATGTAAATAAAAGTGGTGTTTTTAATGTGGTGGTTATAGATAAATCGAGTGGATGTAGAGATTCTCTGCTTATAACTACAACTCAACTCCCTGAAATAAAAGGTAAAATATTAGGAAATAAAAATTTATGTTCCAATTCAGCCAATCAATTAACTGCTTCTTTGATTGGTGCAGGATATACTTATCTTTGGTCAAATGGTGCAAATACTAATAGTATTAATGTAAATACAGCTGGCAAATATTGGCTCAAAACTACATTAAACAATAATTGTTTTGCTTATGATACTCTTGATATAATTAATGAAAATACTGATTTTAATATTATTGGTCCAAGCTCAATTTGCAATAATGAAAATGGAACTTTAACTTTAGATAAAAATTTTAAAAATTATTTATGGTCAACAGGTTCAATTACAAAATCAATTAATATAAATAAAGCTGGGGATTATTCTTGTACTATTACTACCACAAATGGGTGTAATAATTCTAAGAAATTTCATATTGATGAGAAAATTATAGACTATGCAATTTCACAAAGTTCAATTTCATTTTCAAATATTAATATAAATACATCAGCAAGTAGTTTATTATTAATCACAAATAATAGCAAAGATAAAATAGATATTAAAATTAGCAATAAATTGAGTAATTTCAAAACATCTAATACAAATATAAGTTTAAACTCAAGTGCTACAATACTTAACTTTGTTACTTTTACTCCTACAAATTTTATTGATTATTATGATACTTTGTTTATTACTACCAATTTACCTTGTGTTACTACTACTAAAATACCTTTATTTGGAAGTGGAATAGCTAATGCTGAATTAAGTATTAGCAACTTGACTGCTACTCCAAATATGACTGATTTTGAAATCCCTATTAATTTTAGGCTGATTGATAATATAAAAGAAAGTTATAATTTAAATTTAGATTATGAAGTTTTATTTTCTAGATTACCTTTTAAATCTAAAAATCAAATTGGAGTAAATTCAGGTTCAAAAAATATATTAAAATATAATTTCAATTCTGTTTATTCTGGAAATTCCAATAATTTTGATATTGAAAAATTAATTGGAGATGTTTTGCTTGGAGATACAACATTTTATAATATTAATTTGAAAAATGTAAAATCAAATAATAAAAATTTAAATTTATTAGTTAAATCTGGTAGCCTTAATATTATTGGTTTGTGTTCTCCAAATATTAGAGTAATTGAAAATATTGAGTTATTTGAATTTAGTATAAATCCAAATCCAGCAAACGGAGAATTAAACTTCACTTTTAATAATGATTATAATTGTGATATTAAGTTGGAATTCTATGATGTAATGGGAAATTTAATTTCAAATTCATTCGATAAAAAGAGCAATAGGGAATTTAGCAAATTAATTAGCTTAGCAAATTTTAATTCAGGAATATATTTTATTAAAATATATTTAAATGGATATATTACTCAAACTAAACAAATAAATGTGATTAAGTAATTTTAAGGTTTACTTAATACTTCAATTTCAATCATTGCTGTGCCGTTCTTAGTCATATCAAGCTGTTCTGCAGCTGCTTTAGACAAGTCTAAGATGCGGTTGCCAGCATAAGGTCCTCTATCATTCACTCTTACTGTAATTGATTTACCCGTGTCAATTCTGGTTACTTTTATTATTGAACCTAATTTTAAGTGTTTGTGAGCAGCAGTCATAAGGCTATTATCAAATATTTCGCCATTTGCAGTTTTAAGTCCGTTATAGCTATCTGCATAATATGATGCTTCGCCATTAGCTTTCTCACCAATTGCAAGATCAGAAGAAGTACCACCGAAATAGCTAATTGTAGAATAAACAAATACTTTTACTTGTGAGGAGGATAGTCTTAGAGCAGATAAACTCAAAATTGCAATTACAAGAAAAAAAGTATATTTTTTAAGTTTACTTTTTTGTCTTTTATTCAGTTTTACACTTGACTTTTTACTAGATTTTCTACGAGCTTTTGCCATATAATTTTCTCCATATTTATTATATATGAAGTAAATACTATGCCAAATATTTAATTACCTTCCTATAAATTTAGGATGTCTTTTTTCTAAGAAAGCACTAACTCCCTCATTGTAGTCATAGCTTTCGCTTGCTTCCTTTTGAATGCTTGCTTCAAACTGCAATTGACCTTCAATATCATTATACATTGAAGAGTTAATTCCTCTTTTTGTCAACCCAATTGCTTTAGTGGGCATTTCTGAGAGAGTATTAGCAATTACCATTGCTTCATTTAATAATGAATCATTTGGAACGCATTTATAAATCAAACCTATATTTTCAGATTCTTTAGCTGAAATTTTATTCCCAAGAAACATCATTGCTGTTGCACGAGCCATCCCAACTAATCTTGGCAAGAAATATGTTCCACCACTATCTGGGATCAATCCAATTTTACTAAAAGCTTGAACAAATGAAGCACTTTCTCCAGCCAATACAATATCACAAGCTAAGGCAATATTTGCACCTGCTCCAGCTGCAACACCATTGACAGCTGCAATTACAGGCTTTTCCAAATTTCTAATTTTTAATATAATTGGGTTATAGCTTTTATTTACTATTTCTTCTACTGATTTTGCATTATCGCCAACAACTTCCGATAAATCTTGTCCTGCACAAAATCCTCTTCCCTCTCCAGTGAGTAATACTGCCCGTATATTAGGGTTATTCTCACATTCGTCCAAATAATTTTGTAGCAATATTGCCATTTCATAATTAAAACTATTTAGCACTTCTGGTCTATTTAAAGTGATTTTTGCAACTTTATCTATTAATTCAAATTTAATGAATGACATATTTATACTTCAAGGATAGTTTAACTACACAAAATTATTAAAAAAATAGATAAAAATAAGTAAGGAAAAATATTTATTTTAAGAAAATATATTTTAATTTATCATCCTATACTTGACACAGATTGTGTCTTAAATTTGTCATTCTGAACTTGATTCAGGATTGTATTGGTTTGCATATTCCTTTTGTCTTCGTCACTCCGAGTGAAATTAGGAGTCAAGTGTTTGTATAGCATAAAACCCCTACCTCACTACCATCACAGAAATATTACTCTCTAACTACTTTTCGATAAAAGATATTTTGTTTATCGGTATATTTTAGAAAATAAAGCCCTTGAGGAAGATTTTCAATTAATATACTAGAAATAGATGAATTAATATTTTGAGAATAAGCTACTACTCACAATGTATTAATAAGTTCTGCTTTGGCATTAATTGGGTTGTAATTTAGCTTTAAATTAATAAATGAGCTTGAAATATTTGGATAAACTTCTAAACTACTTTCTTTTATATTTTCATTTTCAACATCATCAGTAAAGACGCCACCACCATCTGTTGTTTTAAGTATTAAGCCACTATCACCTACTGCATAAGCAATGTTTTTATCTAAAGATTTTATAAAATTAATTTTTGGAAGTCCAGATGGATATTTACAATTACTAATAATGTTAAAATTAATAGTTGTATAAATCTTA
>JAYTXK010000348.1:0-1967 GCA_043743005.1 Ignavibacteriota bacterium | reverse complement strand
TATAAATATAAAATAAATATAATTAATTCCAAGGGACCCAATATGTTATTTTAAGAGCTAAAGAATTTATGCCAGTGGCAGAAAAAGTATCGAATATTTGGCTTGCTTTAAAGTCCCTACTATATTGATTTTCAAATCTACTTTGCTGCCATACAAAATATAAAGTAGAGCCAAGCATCCATTCCCATCTAATTACTAAATTACTTCTAAATGATAATACATTGAAATTGTTATTTGGCAAATTAAATTCTTTGTTTCCATCTTTAATTGTGTAACCACTATTTGTTTTAGCTATTTGAGTATTATTATCTTTACCATAAGTAATCAATTGAAAATCTCTTGATTTTAATAATTCACCATAATTATCATATATTCCATTTGATAAAAAAGGCTCAGCATATAGCTCACAAGAGAGATTAGAAGTAATAGAATAATTTATTCTGAATTGAGTAGATAAGGTAGATTGATTTATATTTGCAAATATAAATCTTTTATTCATTACATCACTTCTATCCCCATCAAGAGTATTTATATATTGCCTTTTGTCATTATTTAATAAATATTTTATTTGGAATGTAAATTCAACCCTATCACTAAATCTTGTCTTTACTCCAGCTTGTAAATCTTTTTCAAATCCACCTAATTCACTTGAAATGTAATTTAAACTTAAATTATATTGAGTGATTTTTGACCAATCAGTTGAGTAATTTGCAAATATTAAATCTCTTTTTTCATTCTTCATTAATACTCCTCCACGAGTTTTGTTATTACTCATTGAAGTAAAATCATGGTCATAGCTTAAGTATATTGTACTTCTACTTAATAAAGAATAATTTAAATTTAATCCCATTTTATTTTTAATATTTACACCTGCAAAATCCCATTTGTTGCTTGAATATAATTCACTTTTAAATGAATAATAATATTCGCTTGCTTTGTTTTCTCTATATTTTATAAAATTATTTGTTTCAATATTATCTACATTTTGCAAATAGCCAATATCATTTATTTCAAGAAATGGGTTGATTATTACAATATTAGTCCCCCAAAGCCAATTTTTCCCACCAACTTTTTTAAAGTCAAGGTTGAGCCCAAATCCTTTAAAATTATTAATTGTACTATCTATTTTATATGATGTGAGTTCTCTTTGTAAGTATCTTGTAGGAGAATTTTGCAAATTAATCATTGCTCCTTTATTTCCTTCTACATAAGAGCCAACCAATACAGCAGTAAACTGATAATTATTACTATCTAACATTAATTTCAAGTCTGTGGATGCAGTATATGCTCTTTTGCTGATTTTATCAATTAAGTCATTGCAAGTACATAATTGTCTTTCAACTCCAGTTAGAGTAAGCCCAATAAATGATGAATTATTTCCCAAATCCTTTTCAGCTCTAAGTACATTATAAAAAGTCAATGGCTCAACTGGTGTTTCAAACTGTGCTCCCAAATATTTACTATAACTTTTACCAATTTCTTCATTTGTAACAGCAGAAATTGCACCAATTGTATATCCATCTTCTGTTCTCCCAGTTAATTTCAATGCTCCAAGTATTCTTGAATTTGTAGGGATTTTTGTGTAATCACCACTAATACTTCCTTTAGGAGGTGCTCCAATTCTACGAGAATAAAATAAGCCATAGCCTCCATCAAAAAACTTCTGTCCTTCAGTAAAGAATGGTCTTCGTTCAGAAAAAGCAATTTCATATTCGGTTAGATTTACTACTGCTGGGTCAGCCTCTACTTGTCCAAAATCTGGATTAACAGTAGCATTTAGTGTGAAATTAGAACCAATTCCCATTTTAAAATCTAATCCACCATTATACCCTAATTCATTTTTTTTAAGGAATGGGTTATCTGATGCTACTGACTTATCAATATTTAATGTGTTTGATAAATATGGAAGAAATTCAATTCTCTTTCCATTATTTACGCCTTTAATTCCTAACAATTTGCCAAATTTT
>JAYTXK010000347.1:0-1697 GCA_043743005.1 Ignavibacteriota bacterium | reverse complement strand
CCCAAATCCAAATAATGGTAACTTTGAAATTAACATAAATTCAATTGAAAATCCAAATTTAGAATTAAGTTTGTATTCAGTTGTTGGAAAGGAAATTTTTAAGTTTAATGAAATAGTTAATACTACCACATTTAAAAAGAATGTAAACTTGAATGAATTATCTAAAGGTGTATATTATTTAAAAATTAAGTTAAATAGTCAAATAATTGTTAAAAAAGTAATAAGAGATTAAGAATGGCTCAGCTACCAATTTATAACTGCTTTCATCCAGTATTAAGACAAAAAACTAATTTAGTTACAAATATTGATGATGCTTTTATAAAGTTTATAGATGATATGATAGACACAATGAATAAAGCTGATGGAGCTGGTCTTGCTGCAAATCAAGTAGGGGATTTGAATTCGGTGATTATTTTAGATCAAAAACTTGATGAAAAAGAACCCAAAGGCAATAGTATGATTATGATTAACCCTACTATTTTATCATCAGGAGAAAAAATTGTTCCTTTTAAGGAAGGTTGTTTGTCTATACCAACATTTTTTGAAAGTGTTAATAGACCTGATGAAATTGAATTTGAATATTATGATATAAACTTAAAAAAGCATACTAATTTTGTTTCCAAAAGACTTTCAAGAGTTATTCAACATGAAGTAGATCATTTAAATGGGATTTTGTTTTTTGATAGAATAACACCACTGAAAAGGTCTATGTCTAAAAATAAAATTAGAAAAATTGAAAGACTTGATTTTGATGCAAGATACCCTATGATTAATCCAGATGGTTCTTTTCTTGAAGCTACTATTTTTGAAGAAGATGAAACTAAATAAAACTAATTTATGAGAATACACGAAATTAGGTCTTTGATTGAGGGTGGAGAATCTTCAAAAGTAGAATTTAAACGAAAGACTACAACTCCTGAAAAATTAGCTAAAGAAATTTGTGCTTTAGCAAATACAAAAGGTGGCTATATATTCTTTGGAGTAGAAGATAATAAAAAAATATATGGAGTTGAAAGTGAAAAATCTGAAATGGATTCTATTGAAAAAGCTTGCAAATTTTATATTACCCCACCAATTGATTTAAAATACGAACTTGCTGAAATTACTGGAAAAGATGTATTAGTTGTAATAATTGAAGAAAGTAAAGTAAAACCTCATTATGTTTTGCTTTTTGATGAAAAAACTAAAAAAAGTTTTAAAAGAGCCTATATAAGAGTTGCCGATCAATCGGTAATTGCAAGTAGAGAAATGTCAAGTTTGCTTTCTTATCAAAACGAAGAAAATATTGAAGAATTAAAACTTGGAATTGGGGATAAAGAAAAAAGACTATTTTCATATTTGGAAAAATATAAAAGAGCCTCAGTAATGGACTTTGCTAATTTAGTTAATATTTCTAAACGTAGAGCTGAAAGGCTTTTAATTAATCTGGTAAGAGCAAAAGTATTGCAAATCCAAAATGATTCAAATCAAGATTATTTTACTTTAGTATGATTTGAAAAGAAGTTAAATATAACAAAGAAGTCCTATTCAAAATAAAATTCAAATAGGACTTCTCTTCTTTTAAGAATACAATTTCATTACCAAACTCTTGCTCTTTCAGCTTCTGGTTTCCAAAGTATATCTCCTTGTTTTATTCCAAATGCATTATAAAATTCAAGAAGGTTTGATACAATTCCATTTACTCTATATTCAGCTGG
>JAYTXK010000346.1:0-1981 GCA_043743005.1 Ignavibacteriota bacterium | reverse complement strand
ATATTTTATGTATAAAGTTTTCAAGTGTTATCAACAGTATAGAAATTATGTTATACAAATCAAAAAAAACTTTATTTTCGTATTGATTTATTATCAATTATTTAATTAAAGATATTTTTAGATTTTCATTCATTTTTTTAACACATTTCCATTATAAATTAATATTATTTTTATTTTATTAACTAAAATTATCTTATTCTAAAATTAAATTCTATATAATTTTAAATTATCAAAATATTGATAATCTGAATCAATTGTAAATAATTTCATATTATTTCTAATACAAATTTGCGATATAATTGTATCAGTAATTGAAACACTTATGCCTTTATTTTTCAATAATTTAATAGTTTTGGCAGCACAAATATAATCTTGTCGTAAAATTTCAATATAAGGCAAAATTGAAAAAGTTAAATTAACTGCTTCTTGCTGTTTTTCAGAAGAAATACCTTGTATTATTTCTAATTCTATAATTCCGCAAATAGCTGCTTTGTCATTTTCAATTAATTCTTGCACAATGTTTGCGATCAGAATTTCGTTATTCCGGAAATATTTTATCCAACACGAAGAATCAATAAGTACTAATTCATTCATGGTTTATCAATTCCAATAATTCTTTTTGTTTTAATTCTTCAAGATTGTCAATAATATCAACCTGACCACGCAAATTTAATAACATCTCCTTTTTTTTAAATTTCACCCAATCTGATAATGCTTTATGTATTGCTTCAGTTTTAGTTTTCGCATTGTAAAATAACAAAATTTCATCAATTATTTGATCATTAATATTTAATGTAGCTCTCATAAATAAATACCTATTGAATATGCTTATAATTTACATACAAATATAAACAATTTGTATGAGATTAAATTCAAAAATTTATTGAATTGTTTTTTTGACTTGATAAATCTTATATAAATTTCACAAAACTAAATTATAGTTACATCTTATATATCAATTAGTTAATTATTTTAAACAATAAATGTAAAATAAACTGAAATTGACAGCAATATTACTTCAAGTATATTAATAAATAATTTTGGAAATTCTTTCCCTTTTATTTTTACTATAAAATTTAATACTGGAGAGAAAAGAAAAGTTCCAAGCAAAAACATAATTAATCCCAAAACAAAAGACCTTCGATACATTATTGCAATTCCACAGAACGGATATACAATTGAAATCAAATTGTATATAGGTGTTTCAGCAATGCTTAAATATGATCTTTTAAGATTTCATTTTCTTTATTTACTAACAATATTATTCCTTTTAGTTTTACTTTTTGCCACGAGTTCAATATAACTATAAAACAACAAATAAAATCTACTTAACAGGAGTTTCAACTAATATATCTACAGTTCGGCAATAAAATCTACCCTCTGGAATATCATTACTATATAATGAGTTAGTTGTTCCCAATCCAAAATAACTACTATTTGGATGATTAAGTGCATTTTTTACTGCCAATGCTCTATTTTGGCTTAATTGTAAATTATGCTGACTATCACCTACTTTATCTGTATATCCTTTGATTGTAACAATAGAATTTTCAAGTAAATTACTTTTTATCAAATCTTTAATTTTAATATTATTAGCTTTTAAGTCAAACTTATCAAATTCAAAAAGAATTAAATTATATCTTCCAATTTCCTTATCAGCTATTTTTTCTTTTCGTTTTTTGCTAATTGAAATATAAGTAACAGGTAATACATTACTTATAATTTTATTTTGCCCTTTATTGTCATTAAGAGTTAATGAAATATCAACTTGCTCATCTAAAGTTGGAATAGATTTTTGATTAGAATTTAATTGCCAATCCAATTGTTTTGGTATTGGACTATTCTCATTTTTATCAAAATAATTATTTGAACTTTTTTGATTAGCAGTTAATTTCCAATTATTAATTCCAGCATCAGATTTGTAATTTATTTTAAATCTAATTGTTGGTGGATTAGTAATTCTTATAGTATCATTTATAAT
>JAYTXK010000345.1:0-4318 GCA_043743005.1 Ignavibacteriota bacterium | reverse complement strand
ACTATTTAATATATCTTCAAAATTATCATTTTCAAATGTACATTTAGCAAGTTTATTTGCAAAATAAACTATAGTTGCTTCTTTCAAATTTTCTTTGCAATCATCTAAATTTTTGTAATCACAAGAAATTGAGCTTACTAATTTTGGTAAATTCCATTCAATCATTAGTTTACGTGAAATAATTATATGATAGTCATCTAATAAATCTGATAATAAATCTTTATCAATTTTAATTAATGATTCTTTAGTTATTTCACTTACTGAATTGATTATTATTGGTTTACCTATTTCATGTAATAGTCCTCCAAGAAAAGTAGCTTCTAAATTATACTTTTTATGAAATGCAATTCTTTTTGCCCAAAGTGCAGTTAGCAATGAATGTTTCCAAAGCGAAATCATCTCATTTTGGAACTTTTTTGATTTGAAAATATCCGATTGTAATGAAATTGATAATGTTATTTCTGATAATAATCTAAACCCTAATCTTGATATAGCTTGTTGAATTGAAACAATTTCAGTATTTGGAGCAAAAGCAGCAGAATTGGCAATACGCAAAATATGAGTTGCAATAGCTTGATCTTGTTGGACTAAATTAGTTAATTCTTGAATACTAACATTAGGATCATTAATTATACTCAATACTTTTGCTGCTACTCTAGGTAGAACTGGTAGTTTTAGCTTACCAGATTCTATCAAATTCTCTAACTCATTTTTTATATTCATAATTAATAATATTTAATGCAAAGAATTAATGTTAATACATTTTGTAAATTACTGAATTTTTAAATATTATTTGATGAATGTTTAGTTATAAATGAAAATGTTTAAAATAATTTAATTTTACTTATAAAAAAATAGGAGTTGAATTTTCAACTCCCATTAATTTAATTTATAATATTAATGAAAACTATTTTTCAAAAATTATAGATTTATAAGTTTTCACACCATTATTATTAAATTCTAATAAATAAACACCAGAACTCAAATTATAATTATTCAAATTGAAATTAAAATTGTTTAAACCAATTAGAGATGTACCAGTAAATAATGAAGTAATTTGTGAACCAGTATTTGAATATAAATTAATTTCTAATTTGCTTTCAAAAAGATTATTAAATTCCAAATGACACAAATCATTTGTTGGATTTGGAGAACATTTTATTGTATTAATGTCTATTAAATTATCTTCAACACTACTTAATATTTTTATCCAAGTAAAGGTTAAACCACTCAATATATTTGCATTATTAATAGTTATAGTTCTACTAACTGGGCTAAATGTATAGCTTGATAATGCTTGAGGGGTAATAATATAAGTACCATTTGAAAGGTTAGAAAAGCTATAATTTCCTCCAACTATTGAATTAGTACTTGTTGAAGAAAATCCTGTTAGGTTGATTGTAATATTTGCAACTCCTACATTTTGTTCATCTTTAATAATACCAGAAATTGAATAACTTTTAATATTTGTATTTTGAACTGCAACAAAATCCATTCCCCCAATTAAACTAGCATCACTAATTGTTATTGTTCTGCTTACTGGTGTAAATGTATAAGAACTTGTAGCCTGTGGAGTAATAATATATTTACCATTCGTTAAATTAGTAAAATTATATGTGCCACCTGTAATTGAATTAGTTGTTGTATTAGAATTACCTGTTAAATTAAGTAAAACATTAGAAATACCAATTCCGTTTTCATCAACTACTTGACTTGTAATAGAATATGTTGTCTGATTTATTAAAACTTGAGTAAAATCTAAACCACTAGTAATACTTGAATCATTTAAAGTAATAGTTCTACTTTCAGGACTAAATGTATATGAGCTTGTTGCTTGAGGTATTATTTCATAAATTCCATTTGTTAAATTTGTAAATGAATATTTACCATTTGCTGAACTTGTAGAATTTAAAACTAAATTTCCTTCTAAATTTACACTTAAATTTGCAATTCCAATATTATTAGAATTTCTAATATATCCAGATATACTAATTGCTGTAGAAGCCCTTGGAATTGCAATAAAATCTAAATTACTTGTAATATCTGAATTATTTATTGTTATTGTTTTACTAACTGGGCTAAAAGTAAACGAACTATTAGCTTGTGGAGTAATAATATAAGTACCATTTGATAAATTATTAAAGGTATATATACCATTTATTATTGTTTTAGTAGTGGTAGATGAAGCACCAGTTAGGCTTAATGTAATATTTGGAACTACATTGCTTTTTTGGTCAATTATCTGACCAGCTAAGTTATATTTAGTTTGTAGATTTGCTATGCCAACAAAATCTAATCCTGTATTTATATTTGAATTATTAATTGTTACTGTACGACTCTCAGGACTAAATGTATATGAACTATTAGCTTGTGGAGTAATAATGTAAACTCCATTTGCTAAATTTGAAAATTTATAAGTTCCATTAAGAATAGTATTTGTTAAAGTGTTAAGACTTCCAATTATGCTCAATGTAATATTAGAAATTGGATTGTTTTGCTCATCTTTTATATTACCCGAAATTGAGTAGGTAGGAATAGTAGTAGTAATTAATACAAAATCTAAACCTGAAGAAATATTTCCATTATTAATTGAAATAGTTTTGCTAATTGGACTAAAAGTATATGAATTAGTAGCTTGTGGAGTTATAACATAAAAACCATTTTTAAGGTTTGCAATGCTATAATTTCCTCCTACTATTGAGTTTGTAGTAGTTACTGAAGAGCCTGATAAGTTTAATGCAACATTAGCAACCCCAACATTTTGTTCATCTTTGATTAATCCAGAAAGATTATACTTTAGTTCTATAGCCACAAAATCTAAACCAATAGAAATATTAGCTCCATTGATAGTAACTGTTCTACTTGTTGGGCTAAAAGTATAAGAACTATTTGATTGTGGAGTAATAACATAAGTACCATTTATTAGATTATTAAAATTATATGCACCAGTAATTAAAGTATTAGTTGTTGCAGTATTAGAGCTTCCAGATAAATTTAACACCATATTATTCATTGTATTATTACTTTCATCTTTAATTTTACCTGAAAGGCTATATTTTAAAGTAACTAAAGTAAAATTTACATTTGCTGTAGAATTAAATCCATTGATGGTAATTGTTCTACTTACGGGTGTAAATGTATATGAGCTATTAGATTGAGGAGTTACTATATAAGTCCCTAATGATAAATTAGTAAATGAATAAGTTCCACTATTTGATGATAATGTAGTAGTAGTTGAACCACCAGATAAATTTAATGTAATATTGCCAACACCTTGAGCCTGTTCATCTTTGATTGTACCAGAAATATTATATTTAATTTCTATTGCAGTGAAATCTATTCCCGAAGTTATATTTCCATTGCTGATTGTAATAGTTCTACTGGTTGGAGAATAAGTATAAGAAGCAGATGTACGAGGAGTAATAACATAAGTACCATTATTCAAATTTGAAAATGTATATATCCCACCCGAATTAGTAAATGTAGCTGATCCATTAGATAAGGTTAAAGTTACATTTTGAACAGGATTATTTAGTTCATTTTTAACAAGTCCTGATGCAATATAAGTAGCACTTACGCTTTTAAGTGCTAAAGAATGGGCAGCACCACCAGAAATAAATTTCCAATCAAATATTTTTCCAATTTGAGTTGGAGTATTTTTATCAACATTTGTTCCATCTCCTAATTGCCCATCGCTATTTATACCCCAAGTCCATAAAGTACCATCAGTTTTTAAAGCACTTGAATGATCCAAACCACCTGATACAAACGCCCAGTCAGTACCACTACCTATATGAGTAGGAGTATTTTTATCAACTTTTGTTCCATCTCCTAATTGCCCATTGTTATTGTAGCCCCAAGTCCATAATGAACCATCTGTTTTAGTAGCAATACAATGATAAGCATTAGCATAAATTTCTTTCCAGTCAGTTCCATTTCCAATATGAGTAGGAGTATTTTTATCTATATTAGTTCCATCACCTATCTGACCATATAAATTCCAGCCCCAAGCCCATAAGCTACCATCAGTTTTAATAGCAATTGTAACACCAGAACCAGCAGAAATATTCTTCCAATCTTTATTAGTACCAATTTGAGTAGGATTATTTTTGTCAATATTTGTTCCATCGCCCAATTCACCTGATTGGTTTACCCCCCAAGCCCAAAGTGAACCATCATTTTTTATTCCATAAGAATAGGAATCACCTGTTGCGATTAGTTTCCAATCTTTATCAGCTCCAATTTGAACTGGAGATACTTTGTCAATATTAGAGTTATCCCCTAATTCTCCCCAAGTATTTCTTCCCCAAGCCCATAA
>JAYTXK010000344.1:0-2322 GCA_043743005.1 Ignavibacteriota bacterium | reverse complement strand
TAATATTTCTAATATTTGGCTTTTGGGAATTAGAACTCCAATTAATGAAGATACTTTTGAAAATCTTAAAGTAACTTGTTTTTCTTCAATTTTATTTGGATACTCATCAATTATTCCAACTTCAACATATCCACCAGTCAATTCTGCAATTAATTGAGCAGCTCTATCAGCACAATAAACAAGATTATCAATATTTACTCCACGTTCAAACCTATATGAAGCATCAGATTGAATCCCTAATTTTTTACCAGTTTTACGAATTGATTTAGGCTTAAAATATGCAGACTCTATAAATATATTTTTTGTATTATTAGTAATTTCACTATTTTGCCCACCCATTACTCCAGCTATTGCTATTGGCTTTTCAGCATCACATATCATTAGCATTTTATCGTCTAAACTTCTATCTTTACTATCTAAAGTAGTAAACTTATCACCATTATTAGCATTTTTTATAATTACTTTATTTCCAGTAAGTTTATCCAAATCAAATGCATGTAATGGCTGACCCTGTTCAATCAAAATTAAATTAGTTACATCAACTACACAATTTATCGACCTTAATCCTACAAGTTTTAATTTGTTTTTTAACCATTCTGGAGAATCTTGAATTTTAGCATCTTTTACAATCCTTGCAACATATCTTGGACAATCTAATTCATTTTCAATCTTAATTGAAATTGAGCTATTTATGTCTCCTTTCTTTTCAATTAGATTAATACTAGGATTGCATACATCTTTTTTCATATATGCTGAAATTTCTCTTGCTATTCCCAAATGACTCAAGCATTCAGCTTTGTTAGGTGTTAGACTAAGTTCCAAAACAGTATCATTCAAATTGAGTTAATCTACTAATGCAATACCAACTGGAGTATCTTGAGGCAATTCCCAAATTCCACTATGATCATTGTCTAAGTCAAGCTCAGCTCTTGAACAAATCATTCCATTTGATTCAATCCCACGAATTTTCCTTTTAGATAATTTGAATCCACCATTAGGAACTACTGCTCCACTTAATCCTAGTATTATCGTTTGTCCTGAAGCAACATTAGGAGCTCCACAAACTACAATTTGAGTATTACCATTAAATTCTACAGTACATAATGAGAGTTTATCTGCATCAGGGTGAGGTACTTTTTCAATAACCTTTGCAGTTATAAATCCACTATATTTTTCAGCATAGTTTTCAATTTTTTCAACTTCTACTCCAAGCATTGTCAAAATGGAGTCCAATTCTGTGGAAGTATAAGGGAAATCAATAAATTCCTTTAACCAATTAAGAGATATTAGCATCTAAATATTATATTATTAATGTAAGTTGTTTTAAAAAATGCAATTTAACAAAAAATCTAATACGAAATTAAAATAATTTATCTATATTTATGTTTTATTATTATTGAATATCATAAAATGTTAAAATGTATTTAAAATAAGTAATACTTTTTAATATTTGATAATCGTTTTATTGATATTTATTTATAAATTTGATTTATGAAAAATAAGCTAATTAAGAAAGTCGGATTATTTCTAATTATTATAACTTTATCATCATTCTCAATTCTTGATACTGTTGATCCTAAAGATTATAAAAATTCAAACTTAAGATACCAAGCAAATGAAGCTTTTGGATTTGGAGAAAGGTTAGAATATAAAGTTGGATATAAATTCATTACTGCTGGGTATGGATATTATTATATAAAAAACGAGCCAGTATATCAAAATGGAAGACCTTGCTATGATATAAATTTCACAGTAAAGTCTTTACCCGAATTAGAAATGTTGTACAAAGTTAGAGATTCTTATCGTACTTTGCTCGATGTTGGTGGAATATTTCCTTGGGCTTTTGAACAGCATGTAAGAGAAGGTAATTATAAAAAGGATTTTTCTGCCAAATTTGATCAACTAAAAAACAAAGCTTATGTAGATAAAGATAGCTTTAATGTGCCAACTTATGTACATGATATAGTTTCAGCTTTTTATTATGTAAGGACTTTGAACTTACAAGCAATGAAGAAAAATGAAGTTATTTATTTGAAAAACTTTTTTGAAGACTCAACTTTTACACTTGGTGTAAAAATGCTTGGACGACAGACTGTTGAAGTTGAATCTGGGAAATTCAATTGTTTGGTAATCGAACCAATGGTAACTCAAGGCGGACTTTTTAAAAAAGAAGGAAGACTTATGATATGGGTAACTGATGATGAAAGGAAAATAGCTGTTAAAGTAGGTACTCAAATATCAATTGGGTTTGTTGGTGCTGAGCTAACTAAATATTCTGGTTTGAGAGGACCAATAAAATCAAAAATCGGATAAATAAATGAA
>JAYTXK010000343.1:0-3052 GCA_043743005.1 Ignavibacteriota bacterium | reverse complement strand
TTAGTGTATAAAAGATTTAGTGTATAAAAGTTTAAGTGTATAAAAGTTTAAGTGCAAAATGCAAAAAAGACTTTTTCAAAATAATGAAAAAGTCTTTTTTTTTTAATTTATTGCAGAGATTATTAACGAGAATAATACTCAACTACAAGTGGAATTTCTACTATTACAGGTACTTCTTCTTTTGGAGGAACATAAAGTAATTTAGCTGTGAAATCAGCTTTAGAAACTTCAAGATAAGCAGGAGCATTTACAGCTCTAACAGATTCTTGAATATTTTCCATTTTTTGACTTTTAGCTTTGATAGAAATAACATCATTCACACTAATATGGTATGATGGCACATTTACTCTTTTGCCATTTACCATAACGTGATTATGCCCAACATACTGACGAGCAGCATACATAGTACGAGCAAATCCAGCACGATAAACTAATGCATCAAGACGAGATTCAAGGATTTGAATATACAAATCTCCTGTATTACCAGTCATGTGAGCAGCTTTTTTGTAGTAATTAGCCATTTGACGTTCAGAGATATTATATTGAAATCTCAAACGTTGTTTTTCTAATAATTGTTTACCATAGTCAGATAGTTTATTACGTCTTTTAGAAGCTCCGTGCTGACCAGGAGGGTAGTTTTTCTTACCAGTAATCTTTTTCGCTTTTGGAGTCAAGTTGATTCCAAGTTTACGAGAGATTTTTACCTTTGGACCGTTGTAATTCATAGTTCCTCAATAACAAAATATATATTTTTTAAATTCAATTCTAAAATTCGTAAAGAATAGGATTACAAATATAACTCAAATATTGTTTTCAACAAAAGTATTATTGTAAAAATATGTTTTTTATTTGAAATATTTGTTTTTTTAAAATATACTTTCCATAGATACAAAAATAATAATATATTATGAATATGATTTAGCTTAAAATAATATTAGTTTATCAAAAACAAAAAAATGAAAAACAGCAAACTTAAATTATTTATTTTCTATTCTATTGTTATTTCAATTTTCTCAATTGGGATTTTCTTAGTATTGAAATTTGGCAAAGGTTTGGAAATAGATAAATTTGGAACTGAAATGATTGGAAATACTTTCAGTACATTTAAAAGTGAATTCAATCCTCATAGTACACTTACTGCTTTTGATATATTTTATAATGACATCAAAAATAATCTTCACAATCCTTTAACAATACTTTTTTTACAAATAATTTCAATTATTTTTCTGTCAAGAATATTAAGTTATTTATGCAATAAAATTGGGCAGCCAAGTGTGATTGGAGAAATCATAGCTGGAATCATTTTAGGACCCTCTATTTTAGGATATTATCTACCAAATGTTTCAATTTATTTATTTCCAGTTTCATCTTTAAGTAATCTTCAGTTTTTAAGCCAAATTGGCTTAATATTATTTATGTTTGTAATTGGAATGGAATTAGATATTAAGTTACTACGCAATAAAGCCCAAGAAGCAGTTATAATTAGTCACGCAAGTATTGTAACACCATTTTTTATGGGAGTTACATTAGCATACTTTCTTTATAATAAATTTGCTCCAACAAATGCATCTTTTATAGAATTTGCACTTTTTATTGGAATAGCAATGAGTGTTACTGCTTTTCCAGTATTAGCCAGAATTATCCAAGAGAAAAAGCTCACAAATACTTACTTAGGAAGTATGGCTATTACTTGTGCAGCTGCTGATGATGTTTCGGCTTGGTGTATATTGGCTGCAGTAGTTACTATTATCAAAGCTGGTACTTTTCTAAATGCGTTTTTTACGTTGGCTGCTATTACTGGCTTCGTACTTTTTATGCTTTATTTCGTAAAACCATCAATTAAAAATTTAGGATCACTTTATATAAATAAACCTCATAATGATAAATCCATAATTGCTTTTGTTTTCTTAGTACTTTTGGGTTCTTCATTTGTTACAGAAACACTTGGGATTCATGCACTTTTTGGTGCTTTCCTGGCAGGTGTGATTATTCCAGACAATTTGCATTTTAAGAAGCTACTTATCAAAAAAGTTGAAGATATAAGTTTGATCCTTTTATTACCTCTATTTTTTGTGTTTACAGGGTTGAGAACTCAAATAGGTCTGATTACAGGTGGAGAATTATGGTTTTATGCAGTATTAGTTTTAGCAACAGCAGTAATGGGGAAATTTTTTGGCAGTACAATTAGTGCAAGATTTGTAGGAATGTCTTGGAAAGATTCACTTTCTATGGGAACTTTAATGAATACAAGAGGATTAATGGAATTGATTGTATTGAATATTGGATATGATTTGGGAATACTAAAGCCAGAAATATTTACTATTATGGTTTTAATGGCACTTACTACAACTTTTATGACTTCGCCAATTCTATCTTTAATTAATTATTTGTTTAAATCTGATGAGAAAGAAAAAAGAGGATTGTTTTAATTACTTTGAGTAATTTCAGGAGCTTTGATAATTGGAAGTTTTAACATTACTTTTGTACCTATATTTAAATTAGATGAGATATGCAACTCACCACCAATTATTTTAAGAATTTGTTTAACTAATGCCAAGCCCATACCAACACCGGGTATATTGCTAACATTTTCTCCTCTATAGAATATCTCTGTTACTCTTAATATATCAGCTTCTGCAATTCCTATTCCCTTATCTTCAATGGTTATTATATTAAACCTACCAATATTTTCACAGCTAATTTGAATAAATATTACATCTTTAGAGTACCTAACAACATTATCTAAAACATTTTCAATTATTGGAGCAATTGTATCATAACTATAAAATATAACTAAGTCTTTAGGTATATTAATATCTAAACTAAAAGGTTTCTCTATAAAATTTTTATAATAATCAATTTTGTTTTTAACAAGCTCAGACAAAATAATTCCTTCTGAACTTATATTTTTAGAATCATTGATTTGTTCATACTTGTTTATATTTACTAATACTGTAGATAAATAATCAACTACTAAAAGATTTCTTGAAGTAAACTTATTTATTTCTTCTTTAGCTAACTTTTCATGGTGATTTTTTAGGATTTCTGAGTT
>JAYTXK010000342.1:0-3706 GCA_043743005.1 Ignavibacteriota bacterium | reverse complement strand
ACCTTTCATTCCGTCAAAACTAATTTCTCTATCATTAAATTCTTCATTATTATTCTCTCTAGAAATTAACTGAACATTCCCTTCTCCATAAATTTGAGGATTATAGCTATAATGATCATTGCCATTATAAATACTTGTCTCATTTGAAGAATCTACTTTGTTTATGTAATATCCTCCTAAAGTTGTATCAGAAGAAACAAGCATATCATATACTTGACCTCTAATTTTTAATGTGCCTTTTGAATCATCTGTAAATGTTTTATGAATAGAATATTGAATAATATCATTATCTTTAAATGATTTGAGAAATTTTGAAATTATCTCCTCTTTAGTTTGAGAATAAGATGGAAAGCAAATTGCAAAGATAAGAAATAATTTTAATTTCATTTTAGAACCTTTAGTTTGGAAGTAATTGTTTCTTGAGTATTATTTAATATTACAAAAATACAACTTATTTATTCAAACTCACAAAAAAAGCAAACTAAAATTAATTAGCTTGCCTTTTTTTTACCAAATCAGTAAGGGCTAATTACTGAATAATTATTCTTTGAATTGCAGTTTCATTTTGGTCAGAAATCAAAACTACATAGTACATACCAGAAGGTATATTATTCGGTAGATTTATAAGCTCTGAGTGGTTACCTTTTTCAATAAATGAATTTGCCTTTAGTTCAGCTACTTTATTTCCAGTCAAGTCGTTTAAGCTAATTGAAATATTTTTTGCATTTACTAATTCATAGCTTACAGTTACATTCTCTTTAGCTGGATTAGGCACAACTCCCAAATTTTTCAAATCGCCACTGCAAGCCTTCCATACATCCATTAGTGGAGCAGGATTTGGAGTATTGCCACAAGTTTCGCCAGATTTACTTGCAATATATTCTTTTTCTACTCTATAAGCTATATCAGTTGGTAAAGATGATATTAATAATTCACTTGGTTCGTACCAAAGTATATAATCTATTGTAGAATTATCTAATTTGATTGAAATAGGGATTAACTTATTGATTTCTTTATATTCTACCATTAGGGCTGTCAAATCACTATCTTTTTCAAAAATATTTGAACAAACAGCTGGCATTTCATCAAAATCTTTTGCTGCCCAAGGCATATTTTTAATAAAATGTGGATTGCTTGTATCTGATAAATTTTTTCTACTATATTTCATATCAGATTTTACTACAATTGTTGTCATTTTATTTTCAGTATTACTATCAGGAATTTCTTTTTCTTCATTACTATCACTTGTAGTAATTGTAGTAATTTGATTATCTTTATTTACTTTTATTTGAACATTCTTTTCAATATTAATTTTGTGTTTGCCAGAGCTTATGCTTTTAACTATTGAATCAATATTAACTTGTGAAATATTATTTTGAATAATTGTATCTAAAATTATATTTTGATTATCTGAGTTAATAACTATTTCACCCAAATTATTATGTTTTTCTAATTTATTAATATCAATATTTTTAATATATTTTCCAATAAGTTTATTTATTTTTTCCTTATCTAATGAATTATATTCTTTATTTTTATTTGAATCTAAATTAAAAATATACCCATCTCCCATTTCATTACTGTTTTTTAAAGCAGATAATTCCTCTTCAGTTCTTAATTTGCCATGAGTATCATCATTAGCAACTTCAACTAAATTTAAAGATATATTTTTTTCATTCTCATCTGAACTTGAAATTATTTTTTGACCAGGTTGTAATCTTAATGCTAAATTCGGTTTTGGCTGATTTAAAATATTTTTTCTAATAATAATAGTATTTGCATTGTTCATTTTTAAAAATGTTTCAATATTAAGATTATCATTTGGATCAATTATATCTGATGAGTTATCAGAAATTGTTTTATCCTTAATATTTTCTTTTGTTTTGGTAATCTCATTCCCAGATTTAATATAAGATTCATTAAAAACATTAACAACTCTTTTATCATTTTGAGCAATTTTTACTATATTTTTAATTCTATTATCAGCAACTGTCCAAGCTAATCCTTTATATATAGAATCTGTTACATCAATTCCATTTTCAATTTTTCTAAATTCAATTAATGATTCATTTAAACCTGAAGTTAATTGGTCTTTTTCCTTATTGCTCATATCAATACTCATAGTTCTGACAGTAAGATTTGGGTTCTTATCACTAATTGTTGCTATTGGCATTACCCCTTCACGAGTACTTACATTCGCAAGAAGTGCATTTTTATTTTTGGAAGTAAATAAGCTAATTATTTTATTTCCATTTTTATCTGTTACAAATTTTGGTTCTGGAGATTTAATATATTCTTTGCTTCTTTCAATAGCAGATGAATTTTTGGTTAAAGTAATTTTTCTTGGATTTTGTGATGATTGCAAAGCAATAAATTCAATACTCATATCAGGCAATACTTTCACACCAAGTTTGTGTAATTCATCTGAATTTAATTCAATTACATTTGCACATTGAATATTCAAACTATGCTTGTCTTTTGTAGTAGATTTTTTAATATCTTCTTTTGGAATTGCATTAGTTTTTTCAATTACTATTTTTTTAATTACTTCTTTTTTGGGTTCTGGAATTACTTCTAAATCTTTTTTAGATATAGGTAATGATTTTTCATCATTGCTTTTATCATTTGATGAATTATTATTATTATTATTACTTGCAATTGAATTAGTATTTAAAGTATTATTATCAGAGTTTTTATAAGTATTATTCTCATGATTGTTATTAAGTATTTCGCTATTATTTATCGCGAAAACACCAGCAAATATTGCAGCAGCAGCTGTAGTTGTGATTAAACTCATTTTATTTATTCCTATTTTGTTTTGTAATTTATCTGCTGATGCAAATTCTGCATTTTCTATCAACTGTCGCGATTCAGATTGAGAGATAATTGGAGAATCATTTTTTGCTTCATCAAAAAAATCATTTAAATTAGTATTTAGTTTGTCATTTTTCATATTTTAACCTTTCCAGTTAGCAAATTATTATTTGAATGTTCAAACTCTGCTCTCTGATTAGTCTGTGTTTGATTTTTAATATTTTTATCTTTTGGTAATTCATTTATATTATGTAATAAAAACTTTGCTTCGTCTCTAACTTTTAGTAAAATTGCAAGCTCTTCTCTTGCCCTTTTAAGTCTTGATTTCACTCCAGAAATTGTACCACCCTGCATTTCAGCAATTTCTTCAATTGAAAATCCTGAAATCTCAAAAAGAGTAATTGCTTCTCTTTTTTTAATATTTATTTTGTTGAGAGCTTTGTACAAAAGTTCAATATCTAAATTTATATCAGCTCTTGGCTTTTCATTTTGGTAATCGGTATGAATTTTAGAAACAAATGGAGTAAATATTCTACTTCTCCATAATTTTCTCTTATATGTTCTGCTTGCAATTGTAAATAAAAAACTTTGAAAAGCTTGTTTATTTTCAAGTTTATCAAATCCTTCATAAGCTTTTAGAATTGTTTCGCTTACCAAATCTTTGGCATCTTCATAATCTCTTGTCATTGCACGAGCAAAACGAGATAATGCTGGACGGCACTCATCTAATCTCTTTAAAAAATCCTCTTTATTTGCACTATCCAAGTTAACCTAATACCATAATATAATTTAATATTGCTTTTCTTATACACTAAGTAAGTATCACAAAACGAAAATTAGTTTCATAATATTTTAAATTAATTTTAAATATTAAATAAATAAAAAAAAGAGG
>JAYTXK010000341.1:0-1509 GCA_043743005.1 Ignavibacteriota bacterium | reverse complement strand
TCAAAAACAGGTTTATTAAAAAATAAAAACTTAGCAAATAGTTTTTTTAATATGATAAATAACACATTAAATATAGAATTTGATAAATTATCTGGAAACGACTATATAAATATTAATTCTAATATTAAGACTTCATCAAATGATTTAATTGGTATTAATCTTGAAATACCAATAAACATTCTTTCAAATAATTGTTTAGTGAATTTAAATAATAATTTAGAAATTGATAAAATTGAAGTGAATAAATTAGAAAAAGTAAATTATAGTGAAAAACTTAAACTCTTAGATGAATTCAATGAAACTCAATCAAATCAGACTTTTTCACCTACTAAACTTATGTTATATAACAAAAGCAGTTTAGAATATAAAGATAGATATTTCTATGGTCTTCCAAATTTAAATGTAATTAATAACAAAATGGAAATGAAATCATTAGTTGATTTATCAAATAAAGATGAAATAAATTCAACAGAGTTTGGCAATATTATTCATAATATATTAGAAAAAATCAAATTATGGTTAAGCCCTGAAAGTGAAATTTACAATCAATTCCTTGACAATTATATTAATAATGAGCTTTATGAAAATAAAGAATCTCAAACAATACAAAACGTTCAATTAATCAAAAATCATTTAAATAAAGTAGTAAAAAGTAATTTTATAAAGAACAATACAAAACATATTTTGGAAGGAATCACAGAACTTCAATTAGATATGCCTATTGGGGAAAATTTCATCACTGGTTCAATTGATTTAATTATAAAAAACCAAATGAATGAATATGAAGTATGGGATTGGAAAACAAACTATGTTAATTCAGAAATAGAATTCTCTCATTTAATAAATAACTATAACGAACAACTTAAACTATATACATATATGATAAGTTTACTATATACAAATCAAAAAACTTATAAAGCAAAATTACTTTTTACTCGATTAGCAGATTCAGAAAAATTCAATTGGATACAAGAATTTGAATGGAGTAAAGAAGAATTAAATTTGTATTTCATTGAAATAGGAAATAAAATAGATGAAATAAATTCTAAGAATTTGTAATACTAGAAATTTATAGTTTTGAATAATTGAAATTAATTGTTTTCTACAAAAGTTTTAAAGTCTAAAAGATATTTTTGGGATTGTTTTTTTAAAACTCGAAGGGAATAAACAGCCAATAATTCTCATAAAACCACTAAACTTAAATTCTTGTTCTGAAATATATTTAGTTTTTTTATTTGAAATTTTATAGAATTGATTTTTTACTAAATTATATACTCCCTTAGTTTCATAAGTTCCACAAAATTCGTCTGGTAAATTTCTTAATGTAATTGTTTCAATCAATTCCATATTTCAGTTCCCAATTTTAAATTTAAGAATTGATTTTGCTCCAACTTCTCCAGCTATACCACTTAATAATTCAAAACTTATTAATCCTTCCATCCATTTTATCAAATTATCTGAATTATCAAATAATTCAATTACTTTTTCAATTGGTTGATTAATTTCAAT
>JAYTXK010000340.1:0-8490 GCA_043743005.1 Ignavibacteriota bacterium | reverse complement strand
TCTGAACTCGAAAATGTAACTGTTGAAGTAGCAAACCCAATGGCGTTTCTGGCTAATAAGCAAGTTAAAAATTCAGCCCGTCCAACTATTGAATCGATCTTAGAAGGTAATTTTGACTTCATAGATATGGCAGATTCTGATTTTGAAAAATTGTCTAATGATTTGTTTGTTGACATCAAAGAAGATGAACTTGTTCACGGTAGAATAGTTCACCTTACAAAAGATGAAGTTTTTGTTGATATTGGATTTAAATCAATAGGTGTTGTACCAAGAGCAGAACTTTTAAATTCTGAAAGTTATGAAATTGGACACGAAATTGATGTTTATGTAGAAAAAATTGAAGATGCTTCTGGTAAACTTGTACTTTCTCGTCGTCGTGCAGACTTTATGAGAATATGGGAAGATATTTTAAAATTACATGATAATCAAGAAATTACACAAGTTAAAATTTTACGTCGTATTAAAGGTGGTATGGTTGTAGATTTATTGGGTATTGAAGCATTCTTACCTGGTTCACAAATTGATGTTCGTCCAGTTAGAGATTTTGATGCTTGGATTAACAAAACTATTGATATTAAAGTAGTAAAAGTAAATCACCCATCTGAAAACGTTGTTGTAAGTCATAAAGTTCTTCTTGAGGAACAATTATCTGAACAACGTGGTGCTATTATGTCTAAATTGGAAAAAGGATTAATACTTGAAGGTACTGTAAAAGCTATTTCTGATTTTGGTGTATTTGTGGATTTAGGTGGAGTAGATGGTTTGGTTCACATAACTGACCTTTCATGGGGTCGTGTAACTCATCCTTCAGAAGTAGTTAAATTAGATCAATTATGTAAAGTAGTTGTTCTTGATTTTGACAATGACAAAAAACGTATTTCTTTGGGTATGAAACAGCTTACTCCTCATCCTTGGGATAATATTGGTGAAAAATACGAACACAATACTAAAGTTAGCGGTAAAGTAGTTAGCTTAACTGATTACGGTGCATTTATTGAAATTGAAAAAGGGGTTGAAGGATTAATTCACATCAGTGAAATGTCTTGGACACAACATGTTAAACATCCTTCTCAAGTTGTTTCTATGGGACAAGTAGTTGAAGCTGTTGTATTAAACATTGATAAAGAAAATAAAAAACTTGCTCTTGGTATGAAACAATTAGAACCAGATCCTTGGGAAGATTTGATGAAAAAATATCCTTTAGATTCAAAGCATAAAGGAGTTGTTCGTAATCTGACTAATTTTGGAGTATTTGTAGAATTAGAACCAGGAGTAGATGGTTTAGTTCACATTAGTGATTTGTCTTGGACTAAAAAAATTCGTCATCCCGGTGAATTTGTTAAAAAAGGTGATGTATTAGATGTTATTGTTATTGCTATTGATGCTGAACAACGTAGAATAGCATTAGGACACAAACAAATTAATGATAATCCTTGGGATGTTTTTGAACAAAAATTCAAAGTTGATTCTGAAACTGAAGCTAAAATTGAAAGAATTATTGAGAAAGGTGTAATCGTTGAATTACCTGATGGTGTAGATGGGTTCGTTCCTGTTTCTCAACTTTCATTTGCTCCAGTAAAAGCAATCAGCGACTTCTTTAAAATTGGTGATGTATTACCATTGAAAGTAGTTGAATTCGATAAAGAATCTAAGAAAATTGTATTGTCAGTTGTTGAGAACTTGAGACACAAAGATGCATCAGTAATTGAAGCATATAATGTGAATCATCCAGTTCCAAATGCAGACAAATATGCTCAAGAACCAATTCAAAGTGCCTCTGCAGAAGAAATAGCTGATTTTATGGCTGAAACTGCTGCACTTCAAGACAAAAAAGACATTAAAATTTTAGTTGAAGAAGCTGCAATTGGGTCTCCAGTTGTTATTCCAGAAGTAAATGAAGTAGAAAACCCTGCTGAATAAATTATTTTTATTCTCTAAATATTATAGCCCTTTTGAAGTAATTCTAAAGGGCTATTTTTTTATTCAATTGATTTTGAAGTATAAATATTTAATTATAATTAATAAGTACATTGTATATTTGTAAATTAATACTTAAAATGAAATATTGATAGATAAATTAGAAATAAAATATTTGATTGACTTAGATGTTTACAATTTTAAATAATTTATCTAACTTTAAAATAAAATTGTAATAAATAGTTAGGATAATAGTTATTTTTTTTACAAATTGCAGTTCAAATAATGATAATATTTTAAAATAAAGATTAGGAGATGGTATGCAAAAATACAAAAACATAAAACACATTGCATTCCTGATAGCCGTTATTGCATTAGGAATAGGGTTTACAAATTGTACACCTATGGTAACACCAGAACAATTAGCCAAACTACAAGAACTTAGAAAAAGAGAAGTTGTTTTAAATGAAGATATAAGCAAAACGAATTCTAATATTGCAAAAGTTCAAAGTGAATTAAATCAAAGAATGTCGGAAGTTAAGAAATGTAATGAAGAGAAAGATTACTTAAATAGAAAGTTATCTAATTGGCCTAATGTGTGGCCAGATTCAGGTGCTGAAAAAAAATAATCTTAACTTAAATTATATAAATAATTGGAAAATATAAAATGAAAAAATTAATTATTGTCTTAGCTTTATTTGGCTTAACAATTGGTGCAAAAGCACAACAAATGGCTCCAGAAAGCAAACCAGATATGGAATTGACTAAAAAAGAAGCTGAACTTAGAATTGCTGATTGGGATTCGAGAATTAAATCACTTGAAGATAAATTAAGCAAATTAAAAGGTGATGAGGAGAATATTAGAAAGCAATTAAATGATGCAATTGCTTCTTTGAAAGATTGCCGTGATGCTTATGCAAAACTCTTAGGTGCAAGTGATGCGGATATTGAAGCATTTAAACAAAAACTTGGAATTTTAGAAGGTAAAGTAAGAGAATATCAAAAATTAGCAAATGATGATTTGGCTGATAAAAGAGCTGAAATTGAAGCTTTACAAAATGAATATTTCAATTTTAGAAATAATAAAATTGCAGTTTTACCTGAATTTTTTGATAGACTAATTACTCTGGGTACTAATATAAAGGGCTTATTTAGAGAGAAAAGTATCAAAACTTATACTGTTGGAACTTGGGCTGAAAACAAAGACTGTTTGTGGAACATTGCAGGCAAAACTGAAATTTTTGCAGACCCATTTTTATGGCCTAAAATATGGCAGCAAAATAAAGATATTATCAGAAACCCTGATGTAATTTATCCAGGTCAAGTATTAACTTTACCTAAAAAAGCAGATAAAACTTCAGATGAAACTAAAGCTGAAAGAAAGTACTGGAGAAATAAAAAAGCTGCAATTGAGAAAAAAGTTGGACAAGAAAACATTGGTAAAACTGGTAAATAAATTACCTGTTTGTATTGAAAATTTAATGCCTCAACTTTTATAACATTGTTGAGGCATTTTTGTATATTATAAAATTATTTTAATAAATCAAGGGAAGTATGGAGATAACAGAACGACGAGTTGTGATTGAGAGCCCTTATTTAGTTGATTTATTTGGAGCAAATGACAAAATCTTATCTTTAATAGATAATAGATATAATTCATCAATTGTTGTTAGAGGAAATGTAATTATTATAAAAGGTGAAATTGAAGAATTAAATGCAATTGAATCAATATTTAAAGAACTTTCTTATATGATTGAAAAAAATGGTGTTATTACTGAACTTGATGTTGAAAGTACAATTAACTTAGTAGCAATTAACAATAATAATAACGAAAATTTTTCAATCAAAAATAAAAATAATATTATTTACAATGGCTTCAAAAATGTTATAAGAGCCAGAACTGCAAAACAAATTGATTATTTCAATAAAGTTCAGCAAAATGATATGGTCTTTTCAATTGGTCCAGCTGGAACTGGAAAAACTTATTTAGCAGTTGCAATGGCATTAGCTTCATTAAAAAATAATGAAGTAAGTAAGATTATATTAACTAGACCAGCAGTTGAGGCTGGAGAATCATTAGGATTTTTACCTGGTGATATGACAGAAAAAATTGATCCATATTTAAGACCTTTAATTGATGCAATTCAAGCTATGGTTAATCCCGATAAATATAAAGTAATGAGAGAAAAAAATACAATTGAGATTAATCCACTTGCATATATGAGGGGTAGAACTTTGAGTAATGCTTTCATTATACTTGATGAAGCACAAAATACTACAAGGACACAAATGAAAATGTTTTTAACAAGGCTTGGTGAAGGTTCTAAAGCTATAATTACTGGTGATGTTACACAAATTGATTTGAAAAATAGAAGCGACTCTGGATTGGTAGAAGCTCAAAAAATATTACAAAATATTAAAGGAATTGATTTTGTATTTTTTGATAAAGGAGATGTAGTTAGACATAGGCTTGTTGCAGAAATTATTAATGCTTATGAAAAATCATATAAAAATGATGAGATTGAAAAAGATAAATCTAAAATTAATATAAAATAAATTTGAATGAATTATTTAAAATAGGATTTTTGCCTGTAACTCTTTTTGATGTATTAGATATTGGAATTGTTGCAATAGTATTTTATGGCTTATATAGAGCTTTAAAAGACACCATTGCTGTACAAATATTATTTGGTTTAGTTATTTTGATTGCTTTAAAATTTATTACAGAAGCGATTAATTTAAAATCAATTAATTGGATCTTAAATACAATAGTTCAAATATGGTTAATTGCATTTATTATTTTATTTCAACCAGAATTAAGGAAATTATTGCTTTTAATTACAAGAAGTAAACTTTTTCAACTTTTTATTAAGAACAAAATATCTGGGACTATTAATGATATTGTTGAAGCTGCTTTTGAACTTTCTGAAAAACACATTGGTGCAATTATTGTTTTTCCTCGATCTCAAAATGTACAAATGACTATTGATACTGGAATTGCTCTACAAGCTGTGATAACTAAAGAAATTATTTTGTCAGTGTTTGCTACAAAGTCACCTTTACATGATGGTGCTATTGTAATTGATAATCAAATAGTAATTGCAGCAAGATGTGTATTGCCACTTTCAAGTGAGACAAAACATAATGGAAGAAATTTAGGAACCAGACATAGAGCTGCATTAGGATTAACTGAGCAGGTTGATGCTGTTGTTTTAATAGTATCAGAAGAAACTGGTTGGATATCAATTGCTGATAGTGGCGAGCTTTTTATGAAAATACATAAAGAAAGTCTTCTTGAAGAATTAAATAGTAGATTATACGAAAATTCTAAATAATGAAACCTTTAATTGTAATTTGTGGACCAACTGCTTCTGGAAAAACAGAGCTATCACTTGAAATAGCTGAGAAATTGCAAACTGAAATTATTTCATCAGATTCAAGACAAATTTATAAATATTTAAATATAGGAACTGCAAAACCAACAAATGAAGAACTTTCACAGGTAACTCATCATTTTATAGATATTTTAGAGCCAAATGAAAATTATAGTTCTGGGAAATTTGCTCAAGATGCTCAAATAGTAATAAATAGATTATATTTACAAAACAAAATCCCTGTAATAGTTGGTGGATCTGGACTTTATATTCAAGCTTTGTGTGAAGGGTTTAGTTCAAATGAAGAATCAAAAGAATTACTTTTAAATAGAAATAAATTAAATCAAAGAATTAAAATTGAAGGAATTGAATCACTTTACATTCAATTGATGCGAGTTGATTTAGATGCAGCAAACAAATATAATGATAAAAATCCAAGAAGAATTATTAGAGCATTAGAATATTTTTTGACATTTAATAAAAAATTTTCTTTATCTCATTTTGAAATAGACAAAAACTACAAAATCTATTATATTCAAAATAGTATAGAAAGAGATATTCTCTATAAAAGAATAAATTTAAGATCTGAATTAATGTGGCAAAATGGCATAGTTGAGGAAACAGAAAATCTATTAAAAAAAGGATATTCAAAAGAATTAAATTCATTGAACACAATTGGATATAAAGAAGTAATTGCATATTTAGAAAACAATTTGACTAAATTTGATGCAATTGAAAAGACAAAACAATTTACAAGAAATTATGCAAAAAGACAATTAACTTGGTTTAAAAAAAATGAAAATATTAATTATTTTCAATTTCAAAGTAAACATGAAATTAAAATAATTTTTGATAAAGTAAAAAAATTCTTTGATAATTAAAATAATATCTCTAAATTGCAATAGCAGCATAAAACAAAATCCCATCTTACTAAAGTGTAGTTATGAAAAATTCAGTAAAATTAAGCATTAAGGCTTTTTTGCCTTTGTTATTCTTGTTTATTAATGTAAATTTTGTAAATACTAGAGGCGTTTCAAAACAACAAATCATTAATGAAACATTCCTTCAAGAGAAAGTTGATATAAGTGATAATATATCCTATGATGAATCAACAAAAGATCTAAAATTAATTATAAATGACATAATTAACTCTAATTCTAAATTACTGAAAAATACAAATTTTTCAATTGGAGTATATTTTCCAAAATCAAAGAAAGTTCTATTTGGGAAAGATTTCAGCACACCACTGACTCCTGCATCAACTACTAAATTATTTACTACATATAATGCTCTTTCAAACCAACTTCAAACAATTAATACTTCTGTTTACACAGATGGTGAAATTAAATCTGATGGCACTCTAAAGGGAAGTTTGTATTTATATGGTAGAGGTGATGCATTATTAAATACTTCTGATATTGAATCTATTGCTTCTATGATTTTTAGCAAAGGTATTAGAAAAATTACTGGTAATATTGTTGCAGATAATTCATTTTTTGATGGAATTACAAATAGAATGAAATATAGTGGTGATAATGAGGAGGTACAAGGATTAGCTCCAATTACTGCTTTAAGTGTAAATAAGAATACAGTTACAATAAATGTAAATGCAAGTTCTATTGCAAATTCAATATTAGATGTAAATATTGAACCAAATTCTGATGGTATTGATGCTAATGTAACTGCAACTGTAAAAGTTATAAAAGCCAAATCGAAAAAGTCTTATTTAAATAAAAGTTTGGTAAATAAAAAAAGTAAAAAATCTAAAAATCAAAATTTAGGTGATGAAAGTGATAGCAAACCATTAGATGTAAGCAATATTAAAATTGGATCATCTGTTAATACTAATGGAAAACAAACTTTTAATATATCTGGGTATTTATCACCCAAAAAACATGGAACATATTATGCAAATATCAAAAACCCTGATTTAGTAGCAGCTGGTTTATTAAAAAAGCAGTTGTCTAAAAAAGGAATTGTTATTAGTGGTCAGCTTTTAAGAGGTAGATTAAACTCTAATTTTAAAGCTAACGACAAAAATACAATTGCAGAGTTTAAAAGACCAATTTATGATTTAGTAAAAGTTGTAAATAAATTTAGTGATAATTATATTGCTGAGCATTTGTTTAAATTTAATGGAGCTGCATTTGGTTTTTGTGAAAACAATGCAAGTGGTGCATGCAAATTATTAAACAAAATGACTGATAGCTTATGTATTCCATTTAAAAACTGTCAATTAAATGATGGCTCTGGGCTATCTAGAAGAAATAAATTAACTACAGAATCAGAGATAAAATTACTTGAAGTTGCTTTAAAAAACAAGTCGTTAAAATTTGATTCAACCCTTTCAATTGCTGGATATGATGGTACACTAAGACATAGACTTATTGGGACAAAAGCACAAAATAATTTACATGCTAAAACAGGTACTTTGAAAAATGTTAGTGCTTTATCAGGTTATGTGAATTCGTTAGATGGTGAAACTTTAATTTTCTCTTTTATCTTCAACGGTCCAAATGTTGGGAGTTATAAACAAATTGAAAATAAAATTGGTGAAGCATTAGCAAACTATACTTTTAAAAGAAAGAATACGTAATTAATTTATTAGATTTGAATGAAAAAATTATTAATTCATATTTCTCTTATTTTATTAGCTTTTGTATTTATTTATCCAATACTTTGGATGTTGATATTATCTTTTAAGCACAATCCAGAATCTTTCAAAAACTTTAAAGATTTAGTATTTTCCAATTTTAGCCTTATTAATTATTCTGAAACATTTGCTTCAGATTCTTTTGGTTTGTATTTTCTAAATTCATTTATAATTGCTCTCTTAGTAACAGCTGGTAACATCCTTTTTTGTACAACAGTTGCTTATGCTTTTGCTCGAAGAAAATTTTTATTTAGTAAACTACTTTTTTCTTCTGTTTTAGGAGTATTATTAATTCCTGGACATGTGATTATGATTCCAATTTATAAATTAATGGTTGAATTAGGTTGGTTGAATACTTACTTTTCACTTATAATTCCTTGGTTAGTTTCTCCATTCGGTATATTTTTAGTTTATCAATATATTAAATCAATACCAATAGATATTGAAGATGCAGCTAAAGTAGATGGTGCAAGTGATTGGTATATTTTATTTAAAATAGTTATGCCTTTATGTAAGCCAATTTTGACTGTACTTAGCATATTTATA
>JAYTXK010000339.1:0-2372 GCA_043743005.1 Ignavibacteriota bacterium | reverse complement strand
CTGAATATGATTTCGCGAATACACCGGGCCACCGTTCTTTCACTTGATTGATAGCCGCTACTGCATCATTCTGATTTTTCATTTAGTTCAAAATCGAGTTCTTCCGGATTAAAATATTGCTGCTCATTTGTTCTTTTTTCTTCTGATTTAATAAACGAAACTATACTATAATTTTTTTGACTAAATTTTATATTTGGGTTTGTTCCAGCTCTTAATGAAAGAATTGAATTATCAGGTTTTGAAGAATTATCATCTATTTCATATTTTTGAAGATTAATATTTACAGAATTAACTAATTTATCTTTAATATTAGGATTAGCTTCTCTTGTTATTTGAGAAGCTTTATTTGTTCTATTTTTAATCTCATTTCTAAAATTTTCAAGCACTTGATTTTGGTCAAGTAGAATAGGTGCTTTTGATTTTATTTTAGAGGAAGACATATTATTAAATTGTGTTATATAATTAATTACAATTTATTAATAATGTAAAATAATATTAATAAGTACATTTACTCAATAAAATTAAAAGTTATTAACAATTCAACTTCATTAAATACTAATAACTTATAAATGATTTTAATTTTGAATATTTGTTTAATACATTTAACATTGCAACAAAATCTTTGGGCTGTGGAACTTCAAAAGTTACTTTTTCTTCATTTGATGGATGAGCAAAAGTTAATGATTTTGCATGCATAGATATTCTATTCATAATTGGTTTTTCTTCAGTATGTTTTTTGAGATTAAATTTTTTCTTTTTAATTGAAGAAAGTAGAAACTCAGAACCACCACCATATACAAAATCAACCAGCAATGGATGTCCAATTGCTGCAACATGAACCCTCAACTGATGATGCCTGCCTGTTATCAAGTTACATTCAGCCCAAGTGGCTTCTTTGTATCGTTCCTTTACTTTAAGAATTGTTCTTGATTCCTTACCTCTTGCCGATGGCATAGATAATCCTTTTTTAGAGTGGTGAGCAATAATAGGAATATCAATATCAATCTCATCTTTTTGAACCACACCATTTACAACAGCATCATAAATTTTTGATACAAAATGATTTTGGAATTGAAGACTTAAATGTCTGTGTGAATCAGCATTTTTAGCAAATACCATTATACCACTTGTTTCTTTGTCCAATCTATGTACTATAAATATTTCACCATATTTAGTACGCAAAATATTATCTATACTTGGTAAAGTTAAATTATATCTATCAGGAATTGTTAAAAGTCCTGCTGGCTTATTTACAACAACTATTTGTTCATCTTCAAAGACTATACTTAAATCGTTTTTTTCTTTCATTTTTTATTTTAATTTTAATCTTTTTTTATAAGACTTGAATGTATTACTCAAAAGCATTGCTATAGTCATAGGACCTACACCACCAGGTACAGGAGTTATAAAATTAACTTTTTCTAAAACATCTTCAAAATCTACATCGCCACAAAGTTTATACCCTTTTTCATTATCTGCATCAATTCTATTAATACCAACATCTATAATAGTGCATCCTGCTTTAATATCTTTAGATTTTATTAAATTTGCAACACCTGTGGCAACAACCAATATATCAGCTTGTTGAGTAAAATTTGACATATCTATAGTGCCAGTATGCACTATTGTAACAGTTGAATTAGCAATATTTTTTTGGTATAGCAAATTAAGTATTGGCTTTCCTACTATATTGCTTCTACCAATAACAACTATATGCTTTCCTGCAGTTTCAATTTTGTAAGCTTTAATTAATTCAATTATTCCTGCTGGAGTGCAAGATACAAAGCCATCAAGCCCTATAACTAATTTGCCTACATTCATTGGGTGAAAGCCATCTACATCTTTATCAGGATTAATAGTTTCAATTACTCTGTTTTCATCAATTTGTTTGGGTAATGGTAATTGAATTAATATTCCATCAATTGTGCTATCTTCATTCCAATTATGAACAATATCTATTACTTCATCTTCAGAAATGTTAGTAGGTAATCTCAAAATCAGAGAATTAAATCCTAAAGATTTACAAGCCTTATCCTTACTTGCAACATAAGTTTCAGAAGCTGGATCATTACCAACAATCATCAAAGCCAAACCCGGTTTTCTATTACCATCAAGTAAATACTTTTCTGTTTCAATTTTAATATTTTCTTTTATTGAATCAGAAACTTTCTTACCATCAATTATTTTATCATTCATTATTAAAATCTAAATACATTGTTAAAATTTATAATAAATTCCTGCACTTAATATATTAAATTTACTGATATTTGCATCAATTGCTATTCCAAAACTTCCAATTTCCTTGTGCAAACCAAAAACAAATTTATAATTATTATCTTTTAAAACTAATGTCGATACTTGAGTAACTTGGT
>JAYTXK010000338.1:0-4896 GCA_043743005.1 Ignavibacteriota bacterium | reverse complement strand
ATCTTGGGCAACACCTACCACTTCAATATTTTCATCTTGCGATAATCCTCTTTTGAGAATTTCTCTTACAAAAGGGGAATCATCTATAATTAATACTTTGATTTTTTTCATTTTTATATATTATTTCTGATAAATTGCTGGGAACAAATAATTAAAATTTGAATTCCCTCTTTCTATAGTTTCAGAATGACCAATAAATAAATACCCTTCACTATTTAAAGTTTGATAATAATTTTCAACTAATTTATTTCTAGTTGGTGAATCAAAATAAATCATTACATTTCTACAAAAAATTATATCAAATTTCTTTTTAAATTGAAATGTTTCCTTTATTAAATTAAATCTTCTATATGTTATTTCGTTTTTAACAATGTCTTTTACTTTATATTCATCTAAGCTTAATTTGTTAAAGTATTTAGATATATAATTTTGAGGAAGTTTTCCTAATCTATCTGTATTGTAAATACCAGAAATAGCAGTTTTCAAAACTTTAGAAGAAATATCAGTAGCTAATAAGCCAGCTTTATATGAACTGTAATTATTTCCTAATAATTCCATCATAAGCATTACAAGCATATATGACTCTTCACCACTTGAGCATCCAGCACACCAAATTCTTATATCATTACTTCCTTCATTAATTTTCTTTTTTAAAATATTTGGCAATGCAATATCTTTAAAATATTCAAAATGAGAGCTTTCTCTGTAAAAAAAAGTATGATTTGTTGAAATATTATCAGCTAATTCACTTAGTGCTTCACCAGTTTTGTCTTTCATTAAAAATGTTAAATATTCGTTATATGAATTAAAACTATATTTTTTCAAAAATTTTTGAAGCCTTCCTGCAACTAATGCTTTTTTATCGTCACCTAAATTAATGCCAATATTTGAATAAACAAAATTTGCAATATTTTTATATTCATCATCACTAAGAGTAGTTGAATTTTCATAAATGAAATCATTTCTCATATTATGCTTTAATTTCTTTGTTATCAAAAAGTAATTTATCTAAATCCAAAATAATGCAAACTTTATTTTCTAATTTTCCAATTCCTTTTATAAAATTACTATTAGTACCTTTATTTGTATCAGGTGGAGCTGATATATTTTCTGGTAAAATATGTAATACTTCAGTAACATTGTCAACTATTATACCAACATTATTATTAACATAATTTAATACTATTATACACGTTCTTTCATTATATGACGTTTCTTCTTTACCAAACTTTTGTCTCGCACTTATGATTGGAATAATTACACCTCTCAAATTTATAATCCCTTTCATGTGTGACTTTGTATTTGGTAAAGGGGTTATATTTTGTATCCCAATAATTTCAGTTACATATTGAATTTCAATTAAGTAATTTTCATCATCTTGAGAAAATCCCATATATCTAAAATCTACAAGATTTTCTTCTTCATATTCTTCATCATTATTACTTATTTTTGTTTTCATATTTCTTTTAAATTTAATTTTAATTAATTCAAATTAAGTACAAAATTACTTTCAGACATTCTCAATATTCCTTCAATATCAATAATTAAACCAATGTTTCCATCACTTAATATCATACATCCAGTTATACCATTAATCTTACCAACATATTCAGAAATTGCTTTTACTACAGCTTGCTGCTGACCTAAAATTTCATCAACAAACAAACAAACTCTTTTGTTTCTTGTTTCGAGTACCATTAAAATACCATCTTGCAAATTTCTAAAACTTGGCTCAATATTAAATATTTCGTGTAGCCTAATAATTGGCAATACTTCGTTTCTAATTCGAACCATTTCTAAGCCATCCATTGTGTAAGTTACATTGTTAATATTACATTTAAATGATTCACGTAATGAAAGAATTGGAAGAGCATAAGTGGATTTACCTACTTTAATTAACATTGCTTCCATTATTGCTAAAGTAAGAGGAATACGCAAAGTAAAAGTTGAGCCAAAACCAAATTCACTATCTAAATCAATAGTGCCATGAAGTTTTTCTATATTTTTTTTAACAACATCCATTCCAACCCCACGTCCAGATATATCTGTAATTTCTTTGGCAGTAGAAAATCCTGCTTCAAGTATAAACATATATACTTCTTTATCAGATATTTTTTCCAATGGATTAGCTACAAGCCCATTTTCAATCGCTTTTTCTAAAACTCTTTCTCTATTAATACCAGCACCATTATCTGAAATTACTATTAATATTTCATTTCCTTCGTATTTTGCTTCTAATTTAATCACACCAATAGCAGACTTTCCTTTATTAACTCTTATATCTGGCAATTCAATACCATGGTCAATTGCATTTCTAAGAATATGAACTAATGGATCAGCAATTTCATCAATTACATTCTTATCCATTTCAGTTTCAGAGCCATTTACTTGTAATTCAACTTTTTTATTCATCTTTATTGAAACATCTCTTACTAATCTTTTCATTTTATTAAAAAGACCTTCAATTGGCATCATTCTTATTGACATCGAAATATCTTGCAATTCTCTAGTAATTTTGTTGAGCATATTTGCAGATTTCCAATATAAAGGTAAGTTTAAAAACTTAATATCAGGGCTATTAGTAAGCATAGATTCTATAGTTATTAGTTCACCTACCAAATCAAATAACTTATCTATTTTATTTGTTTCAACTCTTATATCATTTTTAAGTTTTATTTCTTGTTTGTTTTTATCTGAATTATCATTTGTTGAAATTCTTTCATTTTTAACTAAAGATTTTTCGATTTTAAGTTCTAATTTAGGTTCAATTTTATTATTAATTTCTAAATCAATAGGTTTTATTTTTTCTTCAACTAGTTCAATTTTTATTTCTTTTTCAATTTGTCCCTTAGCTATATTTAATAATCTACTTCTTATTCCTTCTAAAAAAGAAATTAAAATTGATATTATATTTGAATCAGCTTCTAATTCCTTTTGTCTTAAAGAATCTAAAATTGTTTCAGTATCCATTGCCATTTCTTCAATTTCAGCATAGCCCATAAATCCTGAATTTCCTTTCAAACTATGTATCAATCCAAACGTTTCAGCTATTATATTTTCGTTTTTTGTATCTTTTTCAAGTAAAATCAAATTATTTTCAGCAACTTCAAGTAAATCTAATGAACTTTGTAAAAATTGTTCTTTCATTTCATCATTAATTAATGATCCAAAATCAAAGTTTTCCATTTCACTTACTTCATTTTTTGCAATATTATCATTATTTTGAACAATTTTAGGGTTTTTTAATTCAGATATATGTATTTGTATATCATTAATAATATCAAAAATTTCTTCAGCAATTGCTTCATCAGTATAATCTGCACTAATAACTTGCAATGTATATCTAATAAAATCAAATGATTTATATATAATATCAATTGTAGCTTCATCTAATGATTTATCATTTTTTCTGATAAAATCTAATAATGTTTCGGCTTCATGAGTAACTTTATTCAAATTCATCATTTCAAAGAAACCAGCCAATCCTTTGATAGTATGGAATGTACGAAAAATTGTATTTACATTTTCTTTAAAATCTTCAGTTTTTAAAGTATCAACCAATGGCTCTGAAGCATCTAAAGATTCAAAACTTTCAGAAACAAATTCTAAAATCATTGTTTGATTTGCTGCATCATTTCCATTACTCATTTTATAAATCTGCCATTTTTAGTTATTAATTTTTAGCAATTTCTATATTATTAAAATATTTCAATCATAAAATGTAATTTAACAAAAAAATAGTTGATAAAGAAATAAAACTAATGTAAATATAATTAAATTATTAAAATTAATGTTATTTTCAAATTTATTATTGAAATTAAAGATTTTTAATAAAAAAAAATAATATTAAATTAAATTTTAGGTTTAATTAATTTATAATTTCCAAATCCTAAAGTCCTTTATATTTTGCTGCAATATTTGTACTCAATGTAGTAAATAGAATTATCGAAACAGAGCTAATGGGCATTATAATAGCAGCAAAAAGAGGTGATAAATTTCCTTGAACTGAATAAAAAATACCAATCATATTATAGCATAATGAAACTGCAAAACTAAATAAAATAACTTTCATACTATATTTTGAAAAATTTATAAATTTATCCAATTTATCAAAATTATCTGAATTTAAAATTGCATCGCAAGCTGGAGAAAAATTATTTATATTTTCAGAAACAGCAATCCCAACACTACTTCTTTTCAAAGCACCAGCATCATTTAGTCCATCACCAATCATCATAGTTTTTTTGCCTGCTTTATCTAAATTATCAAGATATTTTAATTTTTTACCAGGACTCAAGTTAAATATTAAATTATCATTTTTGCCAAAAACTAAAGATAAATTTGTTTTTTCACTATCATTATCTCCTGATAAAACATATAAGCAAAATTTTATAGATAATTTATTTATTAATTCACTTAATCCTTCTCTATATTTATTTACAAATTTAAAATAACCTTTCATTTCATCATTAATTTTCAAATAGGATACTGTATCCAAGGCATTATTATACATTTTGTCAACTTTTTCATTTAAAAATTCCAATGAACCAATTTTAATTATTTGACCATTTATTTCTCCTTCAATTCCTTTTCCTTCTATCTCTTTGTAATGAGATATTTCTACTTGATTTCTTTTACCTAAATATTGTAATATACCTCTACTTAGTGGATGTGATGATTGTCTTACTAAAGTTGAAACATAATCTTTATCGTCATCATTTAATATATTGCCTTCATAGCTCACATTATGATCATTAGCATTTGTTATTGTACCAGTTTTATCAAAAACTAAAGTATCAACATTTGAAATATTTTCTACTACTATTGCATTTTTTAAATAGAATTTATTTCTACCAAATATTCTTAATGTATTACCTAAAGTAAAAGGAGTTGATA
>JAYTXK010000337.1:0-2735 GCA_043743005.1 Ignavibacteriota bacterium | reverse complement strand
AAACTAGTGGCGACAAGGAAGAGTAAAACCCCCTTGCCCCCTTTGAAAAATGGGGTAAAATACTGAAAGACACATAATATTAAACAAAAAAATCCCACTCTGATTTTTCAAAATGGGATTTTAAATTTTAATTATATCTTATTTACTTTTTCTCTTCGTCAACTACTGTGAAATCTGCTTCTTCTACATTGTCTTCTGCTTTTGCTTGGGCTTGTTCGCCAGCAGGAGCTTCAGCACCAGGTGCAGCACTTTGATACATTTCTTTGCTTGCTTCACTCCAAATTTCATTTAAAGCATCCATAGCGGGCTTTAAGTCGCTTGGATTTTCTTTAGTTGCTTTTTGAAGACGTGTTTTCGCTTCTTCAATTTTTACAATATGCTCTTGTTTCAATTTACCACCCAATTCTTTTAATTGAGTTTCTGTTGAGTGTAATAGTGCATCTGCTTGATTTTTCAAATCAATTTCTTCTTTACGTTTTTTATCTTCGTCAGCATGAGAAGCAGCATCATTTTTCATTTTTTCAATATCATCTTTGCTTAATCCACCAGAAGATTCAATTCTAATATTTTGCTCTTTATTTGAGCCTTTATCTTTTGCAGATACAGAAAGAATGCCATTAGCATCAATATCAAAAGTTACTTCTACTTGAGGGATACCACGTTGAGCTGGTGGAATACCATCAAGGTGGAATCTACCAAGAGAGCGATTATCACGAGCCATTGGTCTTTCACCTTGGCAAATATGAATTTCAACTGATGGTTGATTATCCGAAGCAGTTGAGAAAATTTCAGATTTACGAGTAGGTATAGTAGTATTTGAAGGTATCATTGGAGTTAGTACACCACCAAGAGTTTCGATTCCCAGAGTAAGTGGAGTAACATCCAAAAGCAATACATCTTGTACATCACCAGCAAGTACACCACCTTGAATTGCAGCACCAATTGCTACAACTTCATCAGGATTAACTCCTTTAGAAGGCTCTTTACCAAAGAAATTCTTAACTAATTCTTGAACTTTAGGAATACGAGTAGAGCCACCCACAAGAATAATTTCATTTATTTGGCTAACATTAATTCCAGCATCTTTTACTGCAGCTTCACAAGGTCCTAAAGTAGCTTGAAATAAGTCCGCACATAAGCTTTCAAATTTAGCACGTGAAATTGTAATATTTAAGTGTTTTGGTCCATCTTGAGTAGCTGTAACAAATGGTAGATTTACATCAGTTTGAAGCATTTGAGAAAGCTCAATTTTAGCTTTTTCGGCAGCTTCTCTCAATCTTTGCAAAGCCATTGCATCTTTACGAAGATCTATTCCTTCCATTTTATTAAATTCATCAGCTAAGAAATCAATTAATCTTTGGTCAAAGTTATCTCCACCAAGGTGAGTATCACCATTAGTAGATTTCACTTCAAATACACCATCGCCAATTTCAAGAATTGAAACGTCGAATGTACCACCACCAAGGTCATACACAGCCACAGTCATATTTTTGCCTTTTTTGTCTAATCCATAAGCAAGAGCAGCAGCAGTTGGTTCATTTATAATACGTCTAACTTTCAATCCAGCAATTTCGCCAGCATCTTTTGTAGCTTGTCTTTGTGCATCATTGAAATAAGCAGGCACAGTGATTACAGCTTCATCAACTTTTTGTCCAAGATAATCTTCAGCAGTTTGTTTCATTTTAGTCAAAATCATAGCTGAAATTTCAGGAGCAGAATAAGAACGACCATCAATATCAACTCTAACTGAATTTCCATCTGAAGAAGGATCGATTTTATATGGAATCATTTTAGCTTCTTCACTAATTTCAGATACTTTTCTACCCATAAATCTTTTTATAGAGTAAACAGTATTTTTAGGATTAGTAACAGCTTGTCTTTTAGCCGCTTGTCCAATTGCACGTTCACCATTTTTGGTAAATCCCACCATAGATGGAGTAGTACGGGCACCTTCACTATTTGCAATTACTTCTGGAGTATTTCCTTCCATTACTGCTACGCAAGAATTGGTTGTACCCAAATCTATACCAATTATTTTTCCCATTTTGATTTTTCCTTATATTTAAAGATGAATAATTTTTTTTATTGTCATAATTAATAATATAGCTGAATTTATGTCATTATATGACATTTTGCCATTAAAATTTACCATTATGGCTTATAAATTCACTTGATTTCTTATGTAAATACTATATTGGGAATTGCGTGCCAGAAATAAAATTTTAAAGAAGCTAATTAAATTAACCCCAAAAGTCAAATTAATATATATTATAAAAGCAAAAAAACAAAAAACGGAGTAATGCTCCGAATTCAATTTGCTAATAACTATTTGACTGTAAGTAATTTAAAATAAATAATTTATACTAAGCTAAAAAAATATAATTTGCAGGTAATCAATGGTGTTAAATCATATATTTTTAAATTCTAGGTAGCCTATCGTTAGTTTTTTAGAAAGATAATACTCCTAACTAAGTACAAGTATTTTATAGTATATAAATTATGTTAAGATAGTCCAATACTAAAAGAATTTTATTGTGTACAATCCAATTTCTTTAAGCTGCCCAGGTGTTATTTAATACGCTTTAGCTTTGAAATTATTTGGAGTATCAATAACTACTAAATCGTTTTTAAGTGTTGCAGGATAAAAACCAGCTTTTAAAATCTCTTTTGCTTGTTCTTCTTTCAAATGTGGTACAGCAATTATTCCGTATTTCTTTTTATCACTTAATTCTGGA
>JAYTXK010000336.1:0-2241 GCA_043743005.1 Ignavibacteriota bacterium | reverse complement strand
AGTATCTACAATTATTTCTATAACTGGAAATATTACAGATGCAATAGACAAAAAACCTTTAAAACTCAATTTAGCAGTTAAAGATAAAGATGAGAACATTGTTTTTAGAACAAAAAGCAATGAAGTCCAAAATGGTTATTATTTTGCTACTGGTTTGAAGCCTGGTATGAAATATATAGTTACAGTAAGTGGAGCAGGATATTTTAGTGAAGATTTTGAGCTTGATATACCTAATTCAGACCAATATGCTGAACTAAGTAAAGACTTTGTAGCCAAACCAATGGTAATTGGGACTGAAATACCAATCAAAATTGCACCATTTGATGTAAATAAATCAAAATTAAGAAATGGATCAGATTATATTTTTGAAAGTTTAACAAATATAATGAAGAAAAACCCAAGAGCTAAGTTTGATTTGGTTTGTTATGCAGATAATGACAAAGACAAAACTATAAGTCAAAAATTAACTTCAGAAAGATGTACTGTATTAAAACAGTATTTTATTGATAAAGGGATTCCAAAAATGAGAATAGATGAAATTTCGAAAAATACTACTGACCCCAAAAATCCTCCTCCAGATAATAAAGTAGCTAAAGGTAAACGTTATTTGGGTTCAATATATTTAGTAATTAAAAGTATTTGATTATTTGTTTTATATTAAAAAAAATATTTGAAAATAAAAAAGCCATTTTAAAAATTATTAATTTAAAATGGCTTTACTTTTTTAAGTTAACTGATAGAGATTAGAAATCCATGTCAAAATATTTGTAAATTGCCTCTCCACCATCAAGTCTAATAACTGTTCCATTTAACCAATGGAAATCTTCATCAACAAATTTACCAACTACTTTTGCAACATCTTCAGCAGTTGTTAATTCAAGATAAGGATTTTGTATTTTAGCTAATTTAATCATTGAGCTAAAGCCGGGAATTTTTGAAGCAGCTGGAGTATTAGTAATACCAGCATGAATTGAGTTTGCAGAAATGCCATAAGGAGCCATTTCAACAGCAATTTGTCTGATATACGCTTCTAAGGCTGCTTTTGCAGCTGAAACTGCACCATAGCTTTGCATCGCCATAGTAGAGCCAATAGATGTAAAAGCAAAAATTCTTGAATTTAATGCTAATAATCCTTTTGAAAATAAATCCTGTGTCCAATAAATCAAACTATTTGCCATTACATCCATAGTCATTTCAATTTGCTTTCTGGTTAATGCCTCAGCTGGATCTTTTGAAATACATTTTTTTAAAGCCCCAAATGCTAAAGAATGAACCAAAACTCTTAATTTGTGTCCTTCAATATTATCTTGATCTTTTTTGATTTCTTCAATTACATTTGTACGGTTTCTGTCATCAGCAGCGTTTGTATTAAAAAATACAGCTCTTACTCCCATTGATTCAAGTTCTTTTCTAAATTCTTCTGCTTTTGCTTTCATTGACCCCATATCCATGTGAATTCCATAGATATTAAAACCTAATCTTGCAAGCTCTAAGCAAGTAGCTTTCCCAAAGCCACTTGAGGCTCCAAGTATAATTGCATAAGTGTTTTTATTACTCATAATTTTTCCAAATTTTGTTTTTCAATTATAATATTTTGAAAATTTTATTTAATTTAAAAGCAAGATAAGAAATTATTTGCTTTAAATTACTTTGAAATTAAAATATTTTTCCATTTCTATTGTTTAATTGCTTTTTACTTACAATTTTATCAAAATAATATGGCAAATGTTACAATTCCTTTACCCGAAAATCCAAATGATGTATTAAGTCAAATGAATTCTTTTATTGAGCTTGTAGGTATTTTGAGAAGGGAATGCCCTTGGGATAAAAAACAAACTAATAAATCAATTGCTCATTTATTAATTGAAGAAGCTTATGAAACTCTTGAAGCAATTGAAGAAGAAAACGATGAAGAATTTGCTAAAGAACTTGGCGATTTGCTTTTGCATATAGTAATGCATTCAATTATGGCAGATGAAAGAGGTGCCTTTAATCTAAATACTGTAATTTCAAAAATACATAGTAAAATGGTAAATAGACATCCTCATGTTTTTGGCGAGGTGGAAGTGAAAGATGAAAATGATGTAATGCAAAATTGGGAGCAATTGAAAAAAAACGAAGGCAAGAAATCTACATTAGATGGTGTTCCAAATAATTTGCCGGCATTATTAAGAGCAGAACGCATTCAATTTAAAGCCTCCAGAGTGGGATTTGATTGGGATAAAAAAGAAGATGTTTGGG
>JAYTXK010000335.1:0-7706 GCA_043743005.1 Ignavibacteriota bacterium | reverse complement strand
AAATAATATTTTCTTAGGCTCTGTAGGAGCCACTTGTTTGTAGCACTATTTTCAATAAAAACAATAAAGCTTCAGAGGAGCGACCTGTCTATTCTATCCATTCAAATAAATATTTATTATCATATTCAATTGAAAACTTTTTTAAAAGAGAGATATATTCTTCTTTAAATGTGTGTTTCTTATGGTGCTCTTCTTGATTTGAAATATACTTTATTACATTATCTAAAGCACTTTTTGAATATGAAAATGCACCATAACCATTTTGCCAATTAAATTTTGTACTAATCCAATTATTTTCGTTAATATGTTTTGAAGTTAAAGCCTTTATATCTCTAATTAAATCAGAAATAGAATCTAATGGTTTGAACCCAACTAATAAATGTACATGATCAGGCATACAATAAATTGAAATCATTTTATGTTCTCTTTTTTGAACTATGCCAGTAATTATTTTTTGTAATTCTTCTCTTTTAGATTGAGGTATTAGACTTTCTCTTCCTTTTACAGAAAAAACAAAATGTAAATATATTTGAGTGTATGTATTAGCCATATTAACAGGTCGCTCCTATGGAGCTAAATAAATTTTTAAAACTTTACTATGCTACAAACAGATTGCTACTCTGTAGCAAAAAAATCAAATAAAATCAAAATCAAATTTCATAAAGCCTAATTTCGGCTCTGTTGCAGCCACTTGTTTGTAGAAGTGAAAAGGGAAAATAATATTTTCTTAGGCTCTGTAGGAGCCACTTGTTTGTAGCACTATTTTCAATAAAAACAATAAAGCTTCAGAGGAGCGACCTGTTTATTCTATCCATTCATATTTATAAAACAAATCGATATAGTTTTTATTCATAGAATTCAAGTGTTACTTCAATTTCATTATTATCAAATATTAAAAATTCAGAATATCCTGAACTACTAGAATCCCAATGCGAAGAACTAGAGGAATCAGAATAATTATTACTATAAATTAAGTTTTTATATATACTAAAAGTAAATTTTTTTGAATTTACTAAGTTTAATTTCAAACTGTCAATACTGATATTTTCATTTTGAGAACTTTTTGAGTCGTAAATAGAACCAGAAGGGTATCTTGCATCAAATTTGTTTTCAATTTTTATATTTGTAATTAAACTATCTTGAATTTTAAAAAATATATTATTTAACAAAAGTTCATAACCTAAATTATAAAAAGGAGGGTCGTTAAACGTTTTTGTATTTGCGTGACAAAATGTAAGCAAAGAATCATTAGAAGCAAAATCACTACAGTAAACAGGTCTAATACTACTAATACCAACTGTTTGAGGTCTTACATAATATTCACTAAAATTACTCTTAAAGATATAAGAAGTATCTTTTTGTATGGTATCAGTATTCCGTTTCTGTTTTAATGTATCATTATACGACCTTATATCTACACTTGAACTTCGTTTTAGACTTAAATTTTTAAATTTAATAATACCACCTTTGATATAATTAAACTTGCTTACTTCTAAAATATTAAAATTAAGTTCTTTGCAAGTATCTAATTCGATATTAGCTATTGTATCAGGTAGAAATGCATTTTTAGCTCCAAATTCTAATGGGTTTTTTATTCCAATAAAAGTATAAGTAACTGGCTTTTTAATTGAAGATTCATTTGAAATTGTTGAATTTTCAATTAAATAAGTGTTTATTACTTTTTTTAATATTTCTTTTCCATTACTAGCTACTAAAAAATAAATCCCATTAAAATGTAATTTAATATCATATTGATTATTAGTATTCTCATCAAAGACTAACTCTCCTTTATAATCATAAATTTGTAATCTTATATGGTCTTGTTGAGGAAATGAAACAAAATAGTTTTTATCACTAATTTTTATTAATTTAGCTTCAAAAGAAATAGTTTTCTCATCTTCTACTTCAGTTAAAAAGTCCTTTCTTATAATATTTCCTTTAGTTTCAAAACTTACACCATTTGAATTATTAATTATTATCAACTTATCTAAATCAACTTTAACATTGTACCTTGTAAGTAATGCATTTATTTTAATATCATTTGAAGCAAAGATTTGATTAATTGAAATCAAATTAATTAATAATAAAAGAAATATTTTCATTTTAGACCTCTATTTTTTATAATAACCAAAAAAAACACAAAATGTTACAAAGTATTTTAAAACTTTTCCTTTTACACCCCAGAGGAGCGACCTGTTTATTCTATCCATTCAAATAAATATTTATCTTGAAATGCTTTAACTTGAAATTTCACTTAAAAATTCACTCATACTCATTGCTTTTCTTTTGCCACTTAATATTTCATCAAGTTCCTTTTTAGCTTCTTTTAATTCTTCAATTAACTTCTCTTTTTTGGTTTGAGCTTTTATTTTTTTTATTTTCACATATTCTAAATTATTTAAAATATTTATCACATCTTCATACTTGTTTTCTTTAACTTCTAATACTACTTGCATATAAATATCCTTTTTTCAAAATAAACGTTTTCAAGTATGCTATATTTTAAGTTGTTTTAAAATTATATTAGAATGTGATTTTCATTATCCCAAAGGGATAAAAGGTTTATAAAAAGAAATAAATTGATTTAAAATGGACGACCCCTTTGGGGTCGAACGTAAAAACTAATAATATAAATCTATAAACCTGACAACCCCTTGGGTTGTTGTTTTTTGAACATCTACAAAGCTCACACTCCTTTAGAGTACTACTTCTCAAATACATTCTCAACTTTTATGATTTTGATATTTTCTGCTTTTATTTTAATTGGGAATGATTCTATTTCTTTATCTTCATCTAAAATATGTTTTGCTTTTTCGGAGTCGTAAGTAATAGGGCTTGGTGTATTATTTATTAAGTCTTGTTTCAGCTTTTCAGCATCACTTGTAATTATTACAATCTTTATATTCTCATCTTGAATATATTTTTTAATTGCTTTCTGAACATCTTGATATGTTACTTTTGCCAAATTATCTTGGAAATATTTTACATAGTTCTGTCCATCATCAAACATATAATATTGATTATCCAAAGCATAGCCAAGTCTGGCAGAATTAGTAGAAGCATAGTGTGCACAATATTTTGAAAGGAAAGTTTTTGTTGCATCAAAATCTTTTTCACTTATTCCATTAGTTACAACTTTATTAAGCTCTCTCAATGCAGCCCTTAAAGCAAAAAGTTTGTGTTTGTGCTGAACTGGTCTTATCCATACTTCAAATATTTGATTTTTGCGAGCATTATTTGGCTCAGGCATATTCAAAGCACCACCATTTAAAAATGGCTCTATGTATGAATAATCGCCATAATTCAAGCCTCGCTCTTCTCTAATCACATTATATAAGTGACTTGATTGATTTCTGTGTTCGCCAAACCAAGAATTAAAAATCCAAAGAGGAATAAAATCAGGTTCGCCACGTTGTAATTTAATTGGATAGCCAAAGCTAATAGCTGTCGAAGCATTTTTCTTTTCAATTATAGTAATTTCTAATCCAGTTAATCCTCTTACATTCATTCCCACCATTGATGGAATTCCATCAGGCAACTTGTTTAAATCTTTAACAATATTAACAGGCAAATTATCTGAAAAATTACCAGCAAGCCCAGCAACATAATTGTTGTTAGTATAATACTGTTTGTAAAAATCTTTTACATCTTTAATTGTAATATTTTTCAAACTTTGCACTGAACCATCTGTAAGATGAGCATAGGGAGTAAAAGCAAAAATTTCAGAATATAGCATAGCTTTGCCAAGTTCTTCATCAGATGAATATCTTAGAGTTTTCTCAATCTGATCTATCTTTTCATTTTTAATTCTATTAAAATCATCTTCATTAAAAGCTGGATTGGAAATAGATTCAATCAAAAGTTTGTAATATTTGTCAATATTATCAAGGTGCACTCTACCCTTTATCGTAGTCATTTCTTTATCAACTTTGTTTCCATAGCCAGCAGCCATAGGATAAAGCATATTCATTATATTTTCATAAGAATTTACTTTTGTAGCACCTTCGCTTATTAGATTTGCAGTTAATGCAGCCAAACCTTCTTTTCCTCTTGGATCATTTTGCGAGCCTACTTTAAACAAAATATTAAATGAAACAGTTGGGTCATTTGGGTCGTGTATTAGCATAGTTTTCATATTAATTTCTTTTTTATTTATACTATTTGTTAAATTTGGTTCATCAGTTGATACTAAACATATAGTTTTTATTACTTGAGAATTCATATTATAGAAATTAAAAATCAGAATTAATAAAATGATTAACTTTTTCATAATTAATTTGCTCCTTTTAGAGTAACAATAGTTCGCTTTTCTTTAGTCAATTCTTTTGCAGCATTGAGTATGTCATCGCTTGTAACCGATTCAATTGTTTTAAAATAATTTTCTATATTTTCAATTCCACCAGTAATTGCAATAAATTTAGTAATGCTTGAGTTTACATTTTTAGGTGTATCCATCGACATTAGCATAGAATATTTCATTCTACTTTTTATATTATCTAATGTTTTTTTGCTTACTTTGTTTTTTTGGAAATATTCTACTGTATTAATGATTTCTTTTTTTACATAATCAATCTCTTTTTCAGGTGTCATAGCGTAAACCATCCAAAGAAATGCATCTCTATTCATTTCAAATTCAGGACTTAAGAAAAGCACTTTTTGCTCATTTAAATATAACTTTTTATAAAGTTCACTATTAGAACCAAATGCTAAATCGCCAAGTATTTGAGTAGCAATTACTGATTTATCGCTTGGGTTGAATGCTTTGCCTTTGTATGAAATAGAAAGTATTGGATTGGTTTTGCCATCATATTGTACTTCGGCAATTCTTTCTGCTTTTTGTTCAGGTTCTTTTTCAATTTTGGGTTCAACATATCCTTTTTGCCAAGGTGAGTAATATTTATCAATCATTTTTTCAATACTTTCTGTTTCAAAATCGCCAGTAATCATAAGTACACAATTTTCTGGACGATAATATCTACTATAAAAGCTTTTGCTATAATCAAACATATTAGGCATATCTTTAATATCAGCTTCATAGCCAATAGTAGTGTGTCTATATGTGTGCTTATCAAAGGCAGTCTCTTTTATCTTTTCCCAAAGTACATTAAAAGGGCTTGTTCTACCTTTTCTAAATTCTCCATATACTGCCCCTGATTCTGTTTTGAAAGCTGCTTCAGGATAAGTTAGGTTTTGGAATCTATCACTTTCTAAGTCCATTACTCTTTCTATATCAGAATTTGTAATAGTTAAGTGATAGCAAGTATAATCATCAGTAGTATATGCGTTTGCATCAGCACCCATTGATGTAATTAAGCTATCATACATTCCACCCGGATGTCTTAAGGTGCCTCGAAACATCATGTGTTCAAAAAAGTGAGCAAAGCCCGAGCGTCCGTCTTCCCATTCATCTCTACTTCCTGTGCGAACAATGGTATAATATGCAACAAGTCCATTTGAATTCATTGGAATTAGAATTACTTTTAAGCCATTATCAATAGTTTTGACTTTGTATTCGTAAGGAAAAATACTTTTAGAATGAGCTTGATTAACTGAAGCCAATATCATTACTCCAAAAAAGAATATTAATAATTTCATATTTTTTTAAATTAGTTTGAGAATAAAATTATATAACTGAAAGATAGGGAAATAATTGTAAAATTTGGCAATTAAAATAATAAGTTGTATTAATTATTTTAACAATAGTATTTATTAGTTTTCGTTGATATAATAAATATTTGGAAACAAATCTTTATAATGATAATAGGTTCTAGTATTTTTTGATAGTAACTAAATTTCTGTTCAATTTGGCATAGAAGTTGGAGTAGTTTATGGCTCATGAGTAACATAAACTGTTCCTAGTGGTTATCTCCCGGACTTAAGCGGTGGAGCCATACTTCTATGCTTTTATTTTTACTTTTTAAGTTTTTTAGGTTTATCTAAATTTGTTAAGGTTTTATTTGTTTCCTTAATACCTTTTTTCAGCTCTTTTATGGGTTTTTCAATTGGAGTGTCTTCTGGATAATATCCAGTATTTTGTAAATACATTTGTCTAACTTGGCTACCAATTTCTTTGTGTAACAAATTGGCACTTCTTTCTGAATTAATGTTTTGCTTTTCCAAACTTGCTTCGGTTTGGGTAATCCTAAATAGGTTAGCAGCTAATTCTCTTTTATTCATAAAATCAAAAACATTATCTTTTTGTTTAATTCCTCTGTATGATTTTATATCAGATACAGATTTGTTGTACATACCTCTATATCCAGCATCAAGAAAAAAAGCGAAATTCACAACTCCAGAATTCTTTGCAGACGATAACAATAATTTATTTTGATTTGTAATATCATCTCTGATTTCCAATCTTTCAATATCATTGCTGTTTTGAATTTGCAATCTCATCAATTCTGCTTGGTTTGCAAAGTAAGTTTGTGCCTTGGCTACATTTGGTAACTTATTATTGGCATTCATTGCAATAATATATAATGCAAATCTCGAAAGTCTAAAATCGTGCTTGCCATCTTTACCATCAATACGTTTAATTTCATTATCAGGCTCGATTTTAACTGAAAGCATAGTTTGTCTAGCTTTTCTAATTGCGTTTTCACCAGACTGTAAATCTTTATAGCCTAAAGCAACTAAATACTCTGTAGCAATCCAATATGTCTGACCATTTTCGTGAGCTATATCTTCAATCGTCAATACTTTTGTTTCTTCAATTTCGTTTTCCATTTTTACCTCATTTTATTTAGCAAAATTAGTATTTATACAATTATCATACAAGAAATAAAATTTTAAAGATAGAGGCTTTAATCTATTAATTATATAACTGAAAGTTAAGGAAAAAATTGTAAAATTTGTAATATTCAAAAAAAAAGCTCCCTATTTTAAGGAGCTTGTGTGAAAGTTAATATTCCAATACATAAAATAAATTTAAGTAACAACTTCATTATTCACTTCCCTTAATAAATTTAAATAATTTATTATTAATTTTAAGAAAATAAATACCAGTTGAAAGCTTATTAATATCAATTCTACTCTTAAATTCAGATATTAAAATTTCTTTGCCTTTTTCATCTAAAATAGCTACAGATTTTGGTTGAGACTCTCCATTTAATTCTATTAACAACTCATTATTAGAAGGGTTGGGTGAAATTTTTACAAATGAGTATTCATTGTTTTCACTTTTATAAGAAGTATGATATGTTAGTTCGTGTATTGATTTAACAGGGGCATTATTAAAAGTAAATTGTTTGATTCTTTTTGATACTTCTTTAAAATTATGAATATTAGTGAAATTCATTACAAATGTTTTTTGCCTAAATGATTGAAATGAAGTGTCAGTTCCACCCAATTCACCATACTTTAAAGTAAAAGTTCCATACTCAATTGAAAAAGTAGTCAAGCTATCCTTAATCCAAGAATACTCAGACTTTATATCACTTAGATTATATAGTGTAAACGTACTTGTATTAGTAGTCAAATTTTGAGGGAGAATACTATATTTAAATTCAACTAAATAACATCCAGCTCCAAACTGATTCATATAAGTAGGCGAGCCATAACAGGAGTCCACTTTTACTCCAAAAGGATTCTTATAATCATCATCGTCAGTATATACTTTCAAGCAGCTATCAGGAGGGAAATATGCCTTAGCATTTGCACATAATGCAATAAATATTATTGCACAAAATAGAACTTTTTTCATAAGA
>JAYTXK010000334.1:0-9204 GCA_043743005.1 Ignavibacteriota bacterium | reverse complement strand
CCTGAACTTGATTCAGATTTTTACTTGTTTTGGCATTTGCTTTACTAAGAACTAATTAAGAACCCCACCTAAATCCTCCCCAGTAGGAGAGGACTTTAAGAAATTTTACTGCAATTGTAACTCTTAAATTTATCTATCACTTAGCTAAAATCTTTGCAGTAATTGCAGTGATTTTGCTGTTTATTTTACTGCAAAATCTAAAATTAAAAGAACAAAACACACAATTATGTATTATAGACGTATATTATGTGGTTTTATTGCCAATATATTTTCTTGATTTAAATACCTTAGTCAGATAAGAGTATCAAATTCAAACTTTGATGCTTTTGCTACATAAATGAAAGTTGAAATTAAGTTATTCCAATCATTTTAAGAACAATAACTTAGAATAATTAGAAATAATTTCCCCTCCTACTCCAATTGTCTCCATTTTGGAATAATCATTTCAGGCTTTTCTATATATACTTTATCACTTAATTCAAATATTTCATACTTTTGCAGACTTTTAAGTCCTTGTTTCAAATTAACATTAGAACCAGACTTAAGATTGTATGTCCAACCATGTAGAGGGCAAGTAACATTGCCATCTTTAATTATTCCATTATAAATTTCCTCAGCATGACGATGTGGACAAATATTGGAAAGACAAAATAGTTCACCATTAATACGAAATAATGCTACTTGCATATCGTCATCTTCATCAAATTGAATTTTTATGCCTTTTCCTTCTAATAATTCATTAGTTTTGCAAATAGCTACATACTCTTTGCCGTTAATAATTTTAGATTTATATTTCATTATATTAAAATGGTAATAAAAACATTAGCTTAAACATATAAAATCCAATTTTATTTTATTAAATCAAAGAAAATAAAAAAATGAGCAAACTTTCTAAAAGAGACGCAACCTATATTGAGAAAATCAAAAAAGAATATTCAACCATAGTCAGAAGTACTTCTGGTGGCAAAGTCAAGGCAAAACCTAAAAACTATGTTGACGATGCAAACAAACCAATTAGATTAAATAAATACCTTGCTGATGCTGGAATAGCTTCAAGAAGAAAATGTGATGAGTTAATTGCTGAAGGTGCAGTAAAGGTAAATGGCTTAAAAGTTACTGATATGGGAATTAAGATAAAAAACACTGATTCGGTTGTAGTAAATGGCGATGCTGTAACAATTTACAAAAATGATATTTATATTATATTAAACAAACCTAAAGATACAATTACAACTACAAGTGATGATTTTGGCAGAAAAACAGTAATGGATATAGTGAAGAAAAGATCTCGTATATTCCCTGTTGGAAGGCTTGATAGAGCTACAACAGGTGCTTTGCTTATGACTAACGATGGTGAATTAGCAAATAGACTTACTCACCCAAGCTACGAGATTGAAAGAGAATATAATGTAACTTTAGATAAAGCTCTTGATATGAAAGATGCCAAAGAGATTGCTAATGGAGTGGAAATTGAAGATATAGGTAAAACAAAACCATGCTTTTTATTTATTATTCCAGATGAACCTAATAAAGTAAGATTAATTCTTACAGAAGGTAAAAATCGTGAAGTTAGAAAAATGTTTGAAGCATTTGGCTATGAAGTAAGAAAATTAGATAGAAAAATATTCGCCGGCTTAAGTACTAAAGGCATTAAACGAGGCGAATATCGACATTTGGAAAAAAATGAAATAATAGCACTTAAAAAACTAGTTAAAATTAAAATATAAATCTACAAACTTTCTTCAATTTCTGTAATTATTCTATCAAATTTTGAAATACAGTTTTCAATTGTTGATTGGTTAGTTATATCAATATTTGAATCTTTCAATACATCAATTGGGTAATTTGATCTACCTGCTTTAAGGAATTTCATCAAGCTATTTATACCAGTTTTATTATCTTTGATAATATTTTCTGCCATTTGCTCGGCTACTGCTAAGCCAGTTGCATATTGATATACGTAAAATCCATAGTAAAAGTGTGGCACTCTTGCCCAAGTGTATTGTTCTTCTTCATCCATTACCATATCTTTACCCCAATATTTTTGGTAAATACTACCATATAGTTTGCTTAAAGTGTCTGAATTTAATGCTTCACCTTTTTCAGTTAATTGATGAGTTCTTAGTTCAAATTCTGCAAAACCAATTTGTCTATAAAAAGTAGTAACAAATTTATTTGCATACATTTCAAGTAAAGATAACTTTTCAATTTTTGTTTGAGCATTTTTCAATAAATATTCCAAAAGCAATGCTTCATTTGTAATTGAAGCAACTTCAGCAAGGAAAATAGGATAGCTTGCATAAACATAAGGCTGGCTATGCCCAGTAAAGAGAGAGTGCATATTATGACCAAGCTCGTGAGCAAGCGTACTAACATCGCTAAGTTCATCGTTCCAATTCATAAGTACATAAGGGTTCACTCCAAAAGTTGTTCCTGATGAATATGCACCACTTCGTTTGCCTTTTGTTTCATACACATCAACTCTTCTATTTGCAAAAGCATCTTTTAATGGTAATAAATATTCATCGCCTAATATTTCTAATGACTTTACAACCAAATCCACTCCTTCATTATAAGCGAATTTCTTTTTTATTTCAGGGAAAAGGGTTACATAAGTATCATAAGGATGAAGCTCGTCTAATTTCAATATTTTTTTTCTAAGGGCAGCCCATCTATGAAGTGGAGCTAAATTATTATTTACTGTTTCAACAAGATTATGATATACTTCAATTGGAATATTATTAGGTTTTAAGCAAAGTTCTAAAGTAGAATTATAATTTCTTGCTTTTGCTTTAAAAATATAAGACTTTATACTTCCAGTAAATAAAGCTGAAAAGGTATTTTGAAATTTTTTGTATGGAGTGTAATAGTTTTTGTAAACTTCTTTTCTAAATTCTCTATTAGTTGAAAATAATGCTGATGAAAACCTACCGTCTGAAATTTGAAAATCATCGCCATTTTCATCTTTGATGATTGGGTATTCAATATCAGTGTTTTTTAGAAAACTAAAAGCATTACTTGCAGTTGGAGTAATATTGCCACTTAAAGCTAATAGATTTTCTAATTCTTTCGATAAAATATGCTCCTTTGAACGTAATAAATTATCAAAATAATGTCTGTAAACCTTTAAATCTTCATTTTCATTAATAAATGTATTTAATTTATATTCAGGAATACTCATAATTTCTGGTGTAATAAAAGAAAAGGCTTGACTTATCAATGTGCCCAGACTATGTAATCTACCATAAATTTCTTGATATGTTTTATTATCCAAATCCAAATCTTTTGATAGAAAAGCATACAGACCTAATCTATCTAATTTGATTTCCAATTCTTCTGAAAATTTATAACACTCAAGTAGCTTTTCGGCAGAAAATCCCAGAGTTCCTTCAAATTCTTTTATTTTTAAGAAATTTTGTTCTACATAATTTAGCTCTTGTTCCCAATCATTCAATGAATCATATATAGGGGTCAAATCCCATTTATATTTATCTTCAATTAGTTCTCTTTGTTTTAGTTTTCCATTCATTTTTAATTTCTATATTAAATTATTAAAACCATTTTTTTCTTTTAAAATATGCTAACATTGAAATTCCTATACCTAACATTAGAATTAATATCGTTGGATAGCCCCAATGTTGTTCCAATTCTGGCATATATTTGAAATTCATACCATATACCCCAGCAATAAAAGTAAGAGGAATAAAAATTGTAGCAATTACAGTAAGCATTTTCATAACTTCATTCATTTTATTATTTATAACTGACATATACACATCATAAATAACAGTTACTGATTCGTTTAATTCATCTAATAATAGTAATACTTGATTACCATGATCTCTCAAATCTCTTAAATATACTTTGTTTTCTTCTTGAAAAAAATCCGATTCAACATCACCAAGTTGGTAAAGGATTTCTCTAAGAGGTCTTAGTGTTTTTCTTAAATATACAATATCTCTTTTTAATTTTAAAATATGTTCAATATTTTCTTTATCGTGAGATATTAAAACTACTTCTTCAAGCTCTTCAATTTCAGAACCAATATGATAAAGTACATTTGCATAATTTTCAATTAACAAATTAATTAAAGCATAAAACAAATAATCAACAGACCTTTTTCTAATTCTCGAATTTTGTCTAATAATTCTTTCATAAACATAATGAAAAGTATCATCTTCAATTTCTTGAAAAGTAACTAAAAAATCTTTACTTAATACAAAACTAATATGCTCTGTTTTTATTTCTTTTGTTGCTTCGTCATAAGTTAAGAATTTCAATACAAGGAAAACCATATTCTCATAAAATGTAATTTTAGGTAAGTAACCTGTATTTACAACGTCTTCTAAAATTAAAGGATGTATTTCTAATTTTTTCCCAATTTCCTCAATTATATCTGTTCTGAATAGTCCTAATACATCAATCCAATTAACTTTGTTAGAATCATTCTCAACTAATTTTGCAATATCTTTTATAATATTATCTTTAAATTCTTCTTCATTATATTGAATTAATCGTACAACTAATTCTTTAGTTTTTTGTTCGCCAACAAATACAACACTTCCCGGAGCAAGTCCAATTTGTTTGTTTTTAAGAAATTTAAATTTATTCATAGATTTTCACAATTATTATTATGCAAATTAAAAAGCCTTACGACTAATCGCAAGGCTTTTTTATCAAGACAATATATTATATATTCTTTTATTATTTATTTAAAATCAATTTCCCAGATTTGTTCAAACTTGAACTTTCAATTTTATAAATATACATACCATTTGATAAGTTAAAATCAGTTGGATTAAAACTTAAAGAATGAAAGCCTTGAGCTAATTCATTATTTACTAAAGTTGCTACTACATTTCCATTTCTATCGCTAATTGTTACTTTTACTTGTTCTTTATTTTTCAAACTAAAATCAATATTAGCAACTTTGTCAGTAGGATTTGGATAAGCATTCACATCATCATCATTGCTATTCATAGTTCTAAAGTTTTGATTTGGCACTTCCATTTCGTTCATAAAATGATCTTTATTTCCATCCCATAATATCATATAAAGTGCCATTAATTTTTCTTTACCTTCCATATTCATCATTCCACCAAAGCCTTTCATATTATGACCATCTCCTTCAATATTATTAGTTTTTTTCCAATCTTCAAATACTTTTTTTAAGTCTTCTTTCCATTTTGATTTGAATGGTTTTGCTTCTTCTCCAATTTTTTTAAATTCCTCTAAGTGAGTGATAGCAATTGGCTTTACTTTTTTACCAAATTCTTTCATTTTATCACGATATTCATCCATCATATCATGAAACTTTTCTTTGTCAATTTTACTTCCCTTAAACATTTGAGATTTCATTTCGTCCATTTTTTTCTTGTTCTCATCTTTGCTAATTCTAAATTCTTCTCTAAGTTTATTCAATTTAGAAAGTTCATCAGAATTTAAACTTTTATCAATTTTTGCTTTCCATTCAAGCATTTTAGGAAAGATATTATCATCTCTATATTTTTCAATTGATTTTCTCAATTCATTTCTTTTTTCTGCACTCATTCCATTATGTGTGCCTGCATTAGTATTATTTGATATAATAAATACCATTACGATAAATATTGCAATTATTTTTTTCATTTAATTAATCTATTAAGTTGTGTTTAGGATTTATATTTTAGACAGGAATTAAAATCAAAAGTTTAATTAATAAAAAAATATTAATTTTTTAATTAATAAGTAGAATGGAATTTTGGATATAGAATATTTTTAAGATAATTCTAACATTTTGTTTTTATGCTTATTATCTTCGTTGCTTTTTTTAACTAAAATGTTTTTATTAGCAATTGCATCTTTATTACTTGGGTCAATTTCTAAAGTTTTGTTATAATCTTTTATAGCTTCTAAGTATTTTTTCAATTTAAATTTAGCATTACCTCTATTGTTATAGAAGTTTGTATTTTTTGGATTAAATAGAATTGCTTTGTCATAATCTTCAATTGCTTCTCTAAATTTAGCAAGTTTGTATTTTGCAAATCCCCTCATAAAATACGCATCAGCATATTCAGTATCTTTCTTTATAGCTGATGTATATTCAATAATAGCATCGCTAAATTGCCCAACTTTGAATTTATCATTTCCACTATTATAATGAACCCTAGCGAAACTTGGTTCTCCTTCATATAAGTCTTTAACTGATTTATTTTCAACATATTTATTTTTTCCATCACTTGAATCCCCAAATTTCTTTAAATATTCATTTTGTTGATATTGGGCATCTAAATGGTCTGGGTTAATTGAAAGAGCTTTGCTAAAATCATTCATTGCAAGTAAATGATTATTTAGTTTTTTGTGAGTGCTTGCTCTATTATAAAAAGCATCAGCCAAATTTGCATCTATTTCAATAGCCTTAGAGTAATCGTTGATTGCATCTATGTTCTGTCCTAATTCAGATTTGGCTTGCCCTCTATTATTATATGCTTCGGCATAATTTGGGTTAATTTCGATTGCAATTGTAAAATCTTGAATGGCATCACCATACAATTCCATACTACTTTTTGCTAATCCTCTATTGTTAAAACTATCAGCTGATTTAGGGTCTATAAGAATCATTTTTGTATAATCTTCAATAGCTTGTTCAAAATTTCCAATTTTCACATTTGCTTCTGCTCTAAATTGATAAGAGTCTTTATTTCCAGGGTTTATTTCTATTGCATTTGAATAATCTTCCATTGCTTCATTGAAATCACCCATTTCATCTTTTGCAACTCCCCTATTATAATATGCTGTTGCAAACTTTGGATCCAGTTCGATAGCTTTATTATAATTAGCAATTGCATCTTTTAAATTTCCCAAACAAAATCTTGCAATACCTCTATTATTAAATGTTATTGCATCATTAGGGTTAATTTTTATAGCTTTTGAATAATCTTCAATTGCTTCTTTATAATTTGAAAGTTTACTTTTAGCATTTGCTCTATATTGCAGTATTAATGCATTATGTTTGTCAATTTCTAAAGCTTTATCGTAATCATCAATTGCACTAGTATATAAACCTAAGTTGTATTTTGCAGTTGCTCTATTATTATAAGCTACACTATATTTTGGATCTAATTCAATTGCTTTAGTATAATCTTCAATTGCGTCTTCATAATTTTTACTATTCCCCTTTATACTTCCATTATTATTAAATGAAGGTGGATCTTTAGGATTCAAATCAATTTGATTTTGAATTTCCTTGTTTTTTAGAGGATTTAAAAACTTCTTAGCCATAAATTTTAATATTATTTTGTTAGATATTTGTTTAAAATCGGCAATTAATGTGCCAAATATTCCTCTTTAAGCTAACTCTATAATAATCATATTTATAAATAATTTAAACCAATATATATTTTAAAGTACTCAATTAGATTTTTCTTTAAATTTTGCAATATAATTTTTTGTAAACTCACTTAAAACTAATCTGCCACTAATTTCAGCTCTTGATTCTAATAAACTATCCCAATTTTCAGTTCCTCCCCAAATTACTTTTTTAAGTTCAAGCATTGCTTCTGGACTGTTTATTGACATTTTTAAAGCGAACTCTTTTACTTTTTTATCAAGGTCATCAATTGAATCAGATAAATTATGGTAAAGTCCTTTACTTAAAGCCCATTCGGCTGAATACCATTCATAGTCAATAGACATTTGAGCAAAAGCAGATACTCCTATTCTTCTTTCAACTGCTGGACCAACTACAAATGGACCAATTCCTAAAGCTAATTCAGATAATTTTGCATCTGAATATTTAGTTGCAAATGTATAATCAACAGCAGCAGCCAAACCTACACCACCACCGACAGCTTTTCCTTGGACTCTTCCAATTACAAACTTAGGACATTTACGTATTGCATTTATAACAAGAGCAAATCCCATAAAAAATTCCTTACCTGTTTGAAAATCATTTATACTTGCTAATTCATCAAATGATGCTCCAGCACAGAAAGCTCTGTCTCCTTCACTTTTAATTATAATTACATTAACATCAATATTGTTTCCTAAGTTTTCAATTGTAGAAGCTAATAATCTTAAAATTTGACCAGGTAATGAATTACTATTTTTATGCCCAAAAGTAATTGTTGCTATATTATTTTCTATTTCAGATTTTACAAAACCATTTTCCATTTTTTATGCTTTAATTTTTAAATAAAATGCAAATTAATTATAAATTTTGATTGACTTACTAATAAAATTAAATATTAGTATTTTCAACACCAAAAAATTTTAATCAAATTAATACTTCAATAATATAAATAAAAGAGAAATTAATGAAACATTATATAATAGATGCACATAATTTAATTCATTTCGATAAGAAATTAAATAATATTTTAGAAACTATTTCAGTAAATCAAGCAAGGATTGAATTAATAAATCTTATAAATCCATTTGCAAAAAAGTATTCTAAATATAAAATTACTGTAGTATTTGATGGAGTTTTGGAAAATGTGTTTTCAAGTTTGGAAAATCTATATATTGTAGAAGCAGGAAGATATAAAATTGCTGATGATGTAATTAAAGATTACATTCGTTGGGATAGAAATAGGAAGCTATGTACTGTAGTCAGCAATGATTTGGAAGTAATTCAATATGCAAGATTGCACGATTGCAACATATTAAAAACAGAAAACTTTATTTATGAATTAAATTTTGTAAAGGCTGGAGATATTAATAAAAAAGATATTGAAAATGTAAAAATCATTTCTTCAGAAGCAATAAATGCAATAGAAGTTGATAATCTTTTGAAGTATTTTGAAGATAACCCAATTGATGGAAGTAAAAAAGAAACAAAAGAAAAATCAAGTTATTCTAAGAAACAAAAAGATATTTCTAAAGTAGATAAGATAGAAAAACAAATAGAATTAGTTGATTTTAGTGGACTAAAAAACTATTTTGAAAAAGGAATCTCAGATAAAAAACATAAACCAATTATAAATAATAATTCAATTTCTATTAATTCAGAAAATTATGAAGAAAATGATATAGATGAGATGATGAAATTGTTTAATCAAAAATAAAAAACCTGACTTAAAACTCAGCCAGGCTTCTTTTAGGAGTATTTTATGAAAGCAAAACATTTTCTATTTAATCAAGCAGTCTTCTTAAAAAAGCTGGTTGATCATTAAATTTTATTTTTTGTTCAGGAGCAAAGTTAACAGGGATACCTGGTTTTTCAAC